>JAEXXN010000600.1 GCA_023405875.1 Bacillota bacterium
TGGCAGCTGTAATCAAAATCGATTACATTGACCTCCCCCTCATAGCCTATTATCAGGTTGTGATAGGTATAGTCGTGATGGCATATTACATTGTCTGTCTTTGCCTTTTTGCATATCTGGTCGTAATCGGAGTCTCTGAGAGTGTCAAAGCCCCTGTAGCACATCTCTATGTAAAAGTCCACGTCCTTAAGGAACAACCTGTCAAACTCCGATTTTTTCTTTTTCTTCCCTGCCAGCTCTTTAAACTCTATAAGCTCATCGATTTTTTTCTTATAGGACTTGCCCCATTTGCCTATGTTGTCTCTTTTTGCCGCACCGGTTGCAGGGGAGTAGCCCTTGCCGGCATTGTGCAGCCTTGCCAGCGTTTTCACTATTTCCTGCCGGTCGTAGGGATTGGTAAAGGTGCATTCTCTTCCGCCTATATACTCCTCCATAACGAATATCCTGTTTTCATATATTGCAAAGGGAAGCTGGTATTTGGAAGGCAGATACCTGTCAAGCCGTGTAAAACCATTTTCATAAAGAAACTCCTTCAAGCCGTGTATGTAAAGTATCTTGTCCGGTTCTCTGGCAGTCTCCTTTATTATCACCAGGCCCCGGTCTGTATGTGCCAGGTTTACCGCCCTCAAGGGCTTGCTGTACAATAGCTTGCACCCGAACTCTCCGGCAATTGCATCTATATTCATTGGCAGCACCTCGTTATATACATAATCATACCCCGTCAGGGGGGTACTATTAGAATATATGAATCTGCCAACTTATATAGACTAGGGAAGAAATGAATTGTTGATTCAAATGCGTTATCAGGTATGGGCTACGCGAGGCTTGGGTATTCCTTCGAAGTTTTTTGGGCGACCACTGGTCGCCCCTACTCTGCCGCGCGTAACTCAAAACGCGCAGCCGTACTTCGTCAAAGCACCCTTTTTTCATATTCCTCTATGAACCTTCTTCGTGCCAGGGTATACTCTGATTTTGTATTCATTTTATCCACATAGTCCTCCTCGTCCCAGGCTTTTCTTTCAATATAATATTGTCTCGATATCATCCAGAAATCCTGGGGAAACAGGAAAAATGGAGCCAGCACCTTAAGCTCACCGCTGCTCAGCGGGTTTCTGCGGTCATAGCCCTCAAGTATGCTCAGGGCCTTATCAATATCCCAATTGGACTTTTTCATATTTCTCAGTATAAGGCTTCCCACATCATGCATCCTGATGTCCATAATGCTGTAATCAAAGTCTACTACGTAGGTTTTCCCATCAAAGGTATGTAGTATATTATGATGGGCAAAATCATGATGTATGAAGCCGCCTTTTGCGGCTGCCTCCCGGGAGATGCTGCTGTAATCGGTTTTGTTCAGCAGAAGGATGGATTCCTCCCCGTCTTTTATGCACATATCCACATAGTCAAGGTAGATTTTATCTATATCGCTTTTCCCGGGTTTTGAAAGCACCTGCTCCTTCATAAGCTTCATTTCTTCTATTCTTTTTGCAAATTTTTTCGGCCATTTTCCATAATAATATCTTCCTGAGGGACATTCTTCGGGGGCATAGCCCTCCGCAGCCCTGTGCAGCCCTGCGAGCAGCTCGATTGCCGCATCAAGGTCCACGGGATTCAGAAAGTCGCATTCCCTTCCGTCTATCCATTGGGTAAGAAAATATTTTTCACCGTTAAAGCTTATAAAGTTCTCCCCATTTTGCTGCTTTATTACTTTGAAGGTGTTTTCAAAGCCTTTTCTCTCCAGGTGCTCCACTGCTCCGAATATGAAGTCCATATCCCCTATGGGGAACCGGAGCTTCTTAAGGCAGAAAAAGCCTTTGTCGGTTGCTATTCTATATACGCTTCTAACAGGAATTATCTGTTTGACCTTGAAGCCCATATTTTCAAAAAGTCTTGCATCAAGATCATATTCCGCAAGAAACTCTCGTTCCAATTGTCTGTTATCATCCATAAACAATTCCATCCTCACTGCTTGAATCACATCCTGAATATTTTATAAGCATTTACCCAAACATCGGAACGGTTGCGAACCGTTCCCTACAATTTCACAAACCTGAAATATACTCCGTAGAGAACGGTTCATAACCGTTCCGCCCCGCTTCATATCGAAGCCAAATGCTCTGCCAGCTCCTGCCGCTTCTTTTCTCTTTTTATGCTTCTATCGAGCTTTTGCGCCAGCTCCAGTTCATTATAGTTCTTCTTTTTCCCGTAGGCGCTCTCCACTATCTTGTAAAACTTCTTGGGATATAGAAGAAATGCCGCTATTATCTTTATTGAGCATGCGTCAAGGGGCTTCACTCCAGAATATGCCTCCAGGGCTGCATTTACAAGCTCCGGCTTGTTCTTTCCCGAGAAGCTTTCAAGCAGTGTGGCTATATCTGATTCACATATATCATAGCTGCATTCTTCAAGGTTGGTTATAAAAACCGCTCCCGCTTTCCCTTCCAATATTGCATGCTTCTTGAATTCACCATGGGTGATCTGATTGCACGCCATGGACTTCCTTACCCTGTCGAGATATCCGTTTTGTCCGAGCAGCTCGTAGGAGCACTTCATACTGTCAAGAAACCCATTTGCATTAGCCAAAAACACCTTGTCAAATTCATTGTTCCTTTCCTTCATACAGACAAGCTCTTTGAATTTATTCACACTTATCGAGTTTGATTTAAGCTTCTCCATCCACTTTCCCCAGTCAACCCGGGCACGGCTCCCGGGAGCAGGCACAAAACTCTCTCCTGCTTTGTGGAACTCTGCAAGGGCCTTGCCCACAGCTGCAGCAGCCTCTTTGCCGGCTACACCGTATATCCTGCCGTTGGGAAAATCCTGGAGAATATAAATATTCTTTTCATACCTCATATGGTAGCTGCCGTTCATATTCCGGTTAATACAGCTGATCTCCCTGAAGCCGTTATTATAGATATGCTCATAAGCCGAGGCTGCAAAAAGTATCTTCGCCTCATCGCTTTTGGTTTCCTTAAGCCTTTTCATCCCTTTGTCGGTATAGACAAGTATGCCTCTGTCACCCTCCTGCATGTTCTTTACTTCCAAGCTGTACATGCTTTCCATAAGAAGCTTGAGATCATGCCTTTTAAGCTTTCCATACTCTCTGGACATAACATCACCCTTTCCTGTACCGTAATAATTTAATGGCTCTTGTGATGGTGCTTGTGATGCTTCTTGAGCTTCTTGCTTATGATCTTCTTCTTCTCCTTCTCCAGCTTCTCTATCTTTTCCTTGTGCTTTCCGATCTTTTTAAGCTGCTTCAGTTCATTCTTCATATCCTTTATAAAGCATTCCAGCTTTTCAAGCTGCTCATCCGGACGCAAATCCTTCTCTATACCGTATATTTCATTTTCTTCATGCTTTCTATCGCTCATAAACTTCTCTCCCTCCACTAACTTAATTGCTACGCGTTAAGAGCTGCGGGTTGAGCATATTAAGCCAAGGCTCCAAAGGCTTTGCCCAAATCGCGAAACACCGGACGCGTAACCCGTAAACATTACTATAAAGCGCTTATATGCTGCTTTATTTTATAACGCATCAGCAGAAAAATTTTTTTGCCTTTGCGCGTTTCAACGAGGCGGGAGATATGCTCACCGCTAGAGGTGGGAGATATATATCGCCTCGTTACAGCTTCAGAAATTCCTTCAAAAAACTGTCTCTTATCTCCCTGTCATTCACGATCCTGCCAAGCCTCATAAGGAAGTATTCAATAGTCCAGGGCTGTTTTTCTACATAATATTGCAGGCCTACCTGCCAGAAATCCTGGGGAAAGGTTATAAGCGCCTTTATAACCTCAAGGTCCCGGCTGTCTATCGAATATGTCCTGTCATATTCGTTAAGTATGAAGCATGCCTTGCCGATATCCCATACACCATATCTCATGTTCCGTATAATAAGGCTGCACAGGTCATGCAGCCTGGTATCCATTATGCAGTAGTCAAAGTCAATGAGATATACTTTTTCTTCCTCCGTCACCAGAAAGTTGTGGTTTGCCAGATCATGGTGGCAGAACTCCCCTAGCTTTTCGCTCTTTTCGGATATTTCCCTGTACGGGCTCTTGCTTATCATCCCGGTGCTTTCCCTTGCCTGCTGCCAGTAATAGCTCAGATGCCTGGAAAACAGCTCATCAAATTCATCTATATATTCCTTATCCTCAATAGTCTTGCTGAACTCCAGCAGCTCAACGCTTTTCTTGTTGCATTTATCCACCCATCTGTTATAGAAAACCCTTGGCTTGGCACCCTTGGGCGGTACATAGCCGGCTGACGCCCTATGA
>JAEXXN010000601.1 GCA_023405875.1 Bacillota bacterium
CATTAAGGGTCTGCATATGCTCCCGGGAAGCAGATATATTCAGGCTGTTGCTGCTTAGCTCCGAGAGCGCATTCAAAAGGTGTATGCTCCCATTGGTCACAACAAGGCGCGATGCTCTGTCAAAAGACTTGAGCTCACCTGTAATACTCACAATTTTCATTTTCTCTACGGCCAATGAATATCGCCTCCTTTTAGAATCTGTCTAGTGTCTGTGGGCGCCAAAAGATCAGGTGCAAGCAGACACTAAACAGATTCCAGATTCCTGACAATATATTTATGTGTCTGTTCTGAAGACAGCTTATATCTTATGGCTTCTACTATCGCTATTATGTCCCTGGCTTCAAGCTCAAGGAAAATAACAAATGAAAATGCATTTATTATAGAAAGATTGTGTTTCTTCACAAGGGACTTAAGCTCAAAATAAGTATAACGCTCCGATCTTCTCTCCATATAGATATCGGTGGTTTCATCCTCCTTGAACATGAAGCTGTAGCGCGTACTCCTGGCGATCCGGAAGAATTCCCCGAGATCCTTTGAATAGCACAGCTCCTTCAATAGCTGGAAATTGAGCTTGTAGCTTATACCTATGATATAGTTCAGAAGCTCTTCCGGACTGAGCTTATAAAACTTGATGCCCCTGTATATCCATTGGAGATTGAGCATATCTGCTATGCTCCCCTGGGCCTGCTGCAATATTCTCCTGTCTCTTTCAGAAAGCTTGTTCCATTCCTTCTGGAGAATGGTATAATAGGACATATCCATTACCATCTCAAACCTGAATGGATTCTCGGTAAAATTCCCATCCAGCAACGGCTTGAGAAACTTATAGAAAGCCGAGCCTTCAAGAGCATTTATAACATCCCTTATGGACCTGGCTTCAAAGACCTTTCCCGGCTCTATCCCGCTGTACTTGCCCACAAAGGCACTGCTCCTGAACTCTGCCGCATCCTTTCCGTTGTATACGGCTCTCGCTATAACCTTCAGCTCTTCTATTTCATATTTGGCATAAAGGCTTTTGATAAAAGACTTGTAATCCCCTGTAAAGTAATGAATGATCTTGTCAATATTCCTTACCATACTCTGCTTTATCAGGTTCTCCAGCATCCCCCTATGGATATTTTCCACCTGGACGCTTGAAAGCACTTCAGAATAGGCAGTCCTTTCCTTAAGATACCTGGCAACCTCAACCACTGTTTCCAGCCTGAGAAGGTTGTCATAATCCTCATCCTTAAGAAAGCTGCCTTCCATTGACTTTATCTTGGCATTAACTGCGGCAAATCTGGTTACATTGTCCATAAGCATTACCTCTCAATTGCAAGGAGCTGCTTCCAGATATCCCTGACGGCATCCTCCCTGATGCTTGCAAAAAAAGCCTGAGCCTCATTTATTTTAAGCTCTGCGGCTTCACTGATCTCCTTTGACTGCTGTCCGGCTTCCTTGATTATTTTGTCCTGCTGCTGTTTAGCCGCTAAAGCCGCCTCATCCAATATTTTTTCAATACCCTTAAGCTCCTCCCTGCTGCCCGCCTCCAGCCCTGCAAGCTCCGAAGCCCGCTTGTCTTTAAGCTCTACAGCCCTTGCATCCAGCTCTATCAGTTTGTTTATGTAGGTACTAAGCTTTTTTTCCATCAGTATCACCTTCTATCCAATAATAACCGTTGTATCATTATGTAATAAATGGTATTGAAAGTCAATTATAGTAAATCAATGCGTGCGGCCATATTAGTTAAGCTCCACTGTTTCTGGCACTTTATATCCATAGTATGCAGCTTTAATCGGGTTTTTATCGTTATAAGCCAATTTAAGGCGTTTAGCTTATTCAGAGGTATGTTTAGGTAGTATTTCGTTACATTTCCTGAATAAGCTGTAATTTTACATTTTGCTATGTTAATATTGTATTGTTATTATTGTATTATTATATGCAAATCGGGGTGCTTTATGGAATTTTTCAAAAATGAGTACTTTTCTCTGAGCAATGAAAAAAATGAGCTATTTATCAAGGTATACCGCTCCGGTTATGAAATGCGCACTTTTAACCAGCTTCTGCTGGATATGCCTACCTTACAGCTTAATAATTTCACCAGCCTGAAAAATGCTCTTGATGAAGCCCGTGGAAGCCGTGTCCTCATAGGGGTCATCAGGCCCCGGGTGGAGGTTATAATATCCTCTGACGAGATGGAGGCAAGGATCAGGCTGAATATTACTGCAAAGGAATTTGCAAACAACAAAATAGAAATATCCTCTGAAATAATTGCAGCACTTAATAAGGCCGGCGTTGCCGAAGGCCTGGACAAGCTCTTCCAGAAGCCCATTACCGTACAAAAGGAAATAACCGTTGCAAAAGGTACCGCTCCTGAGGATGGGAAGGATGCAATAGTAAGATACTATGAGCTCCATGAAAAGAAGCCTCTTGTTAAGGAGGACGGTACTGTAAATCATTATGAGCTTGACTTGATTGAGGGTATCCGTAAGGGTGACTGGCTGGGAGAAAAAACAAAGCCGACAGAAGGAAAGCCCGGTAAAACCGTCACCGGAAAACCGATACCGGCCAGACGAGGGATCGACCTGCAGCTCAAATATGACAGGAAAACAGTAGAAGAGCTTGAGGAAGGCGATAAAGTCGTACTTAGAGCTGCAGCAGACGGTGCTGTAAAATTCAGCGGAGATAAAATAAGCGTGGACAATCACCTTATTGTCCCCGGAGATGTGGGCTATGAAACCGGGAACATAACCTTTGAAGGCTATGTAACGGTTAAGGGTACGGTAAAGGATGGGTTCTCGGTAGTAGCCAAGAACGACATATCGGTTGAGAGCAGTATGGGCCTGGGAGTAGTGAGTAAAATAGTCTCAAAGGAAGGAAGCATCTATATCAAAGGTGGTATTTTCGGCAAAAACGTGTCTGTTATACAGGCAAAGAAAAGTGTGTTTGTAAAATACTGCAATGAAACCGATATAACTGCCGGAGAAGACATCAATATAGGCTTCTATGCTTTGGACAGCAAGCTGAAGGCCAAGAAGATAATCATGGACCCGGTGCACGGAAAGATAATAGGCGGGTCGGTAAATGCGGAGATTCAGGTTATTACAGGTATTATCGGCAATAAATCCGAAAAAAGGACCTATATAAATGTTGCAGGCTTCGACCGTGAAGCCATCAAGGAAGAATTTGAGCAGCTTCTGGCAAAATACAAAGCCCTGCTTATGGAAGTCAATACTGTCAAGCAGCAGATCGACTCCTTTGAGCGCAGTTCCGCAGGCTCAAATTATCTGAATAATACCGAATATAACCGGTGTCTGAGAAAATACAGAAATATACTGGATGAAATAAAGCTTCTGGATGAGTACCGTAAAAGGCTCCAGCAGACTCTGGAAACCAAGGGCGAGGGCGTCATCGATATTGCAAAGGCTGCATATCCCGAAACCTATATTGAAATCAAGAAAATGCAGAAAAAAATCGAGTCTATTGTCAGCGGCAGCTTTTATGCCCAGGACGAGGAGCTTCACCATAATTAAAAAGTAAAATCATGACCGCCGGCTAAGCCGGCGGTTTGCTCTTGCCCTATAAGGGCATATTACTGGCAGGGCTGAAAGCCCTCTGAATAGTCTGCCAATCGCATGATGTCTCAAACCACCGCTAAAGCGGTCTT
>JAEXXN010000061.1 GCA_023405875.1 Bacillota bacterium
GGTCTATCCCCGCGTTATAAGCTATTGCTATGGATGCCAGAGCGTTTTCTACGTTATGTTCACCCGGAATGCTGAGAGAGAAAGTACCAAGCTCCTCACCCTTGAATTCAACCTGGAAGGTCGGATAGCCCAGGGTGTTATACTGGATGTTCCTGGCTAAAAAGTCGGCCTTGTTTTTTATACCATAGGTAAATATATTGCAATCAGCCTCTTTTATGAGGTTAAGAGCATTTTCGCTGTCACTGCAGACAATAAGGCTTCCTTCCCTGGGAATAAGCTTAACAAATTTTTTGAAAGCGGATATTATATGGTTTATATCCTTGAAATAGTCCAGGTGGTCTTTTTCTATATTCAGAACAACTGCTGCAAAAGGATAGAACTTTAAAAAGCTTTCGGTATACTCACAGGCTTCGGTAATAAAATACTTGCTTTTGCCTACCCTGACATTTCCATCTATAGCCTCTATTTCTCCACCGACGAGTACGGTAGGGTCCAAGCCGGCGTTTTTCCACATGATGGAAACCATGGAGGTTGTGGTTGTCTTGCCGTGAGAGCCCGCTATTGCTATACCGTAGCCATAATTCTTCATTATCAGTCCGAGAAACTCTGCCCTGTCAATAATGGGGATTTTCAGCTCCTTAGCCCTGATTATTTCGCAGTTATCCTGCTTTACTGCTGCCGTATAAACAACCAGCTCCGCAGCTTCAACATTTTCAGGGGCGTGAGGAATTGAGACGGCAGCACTGCTTTTTCTGAGCTTGCTTATGATATGACTGTCGCTGATATCGGAGCCCGATACATTATAGCCTGCTTCCAGTAATATATGAGCAAGGCCGCTCATGCTTATACCTCCAATACCCACGAAATGGATATTCTTTACATTGTCGAGGGAAATCATAGGATACACTCCTTAATAAAAATTGCAATAGATAATATGTTGTAGAAAAACTTTCTTACTAACGAATAGGAAAGTATAGATTACCTTAGTTTACCGCTTTACGTCCATGAGTTTCAAATGCGCGTTTCAACGAGGCGGGACATATCTATCGCCTCGTTATAACCAAATTACTTAATTTGTATGACGTATTGATTTTACATTCTTATATACGCGCTGTCAACTTATGTTTTCGGTTTTATCATAGATATAAACATTTTGCGAAAATATTTCCTTGATTTTCATAGGATTTGCCCTATATACCTATAAAATACCTTAAGCGCATTCTATACAGAAAAACATCATATAATATTCATAGTATTATTATAGCCAAATTTTTGTTACCAAATAATATAAAAGTAATGATTTCCATATAATAATTGTAATTATCATTATATACATATACTATATCGGAAGATTCTGGAAAAAACTTACATTGTGAATTGGATAAAGTCAATAAAAATTGAAAAATTATAACTGATTTAAAAAAATAAAACTACAGATAATAAAAAAAATGAGATGTTGTCGCATTCTTCATAAAATGTTTATTAGGAAAAGAAGGAAAATATTGAATAAATGACGAATTATTATCCAAATGACAAAAGAAACGACGGAAGGTGGTGAACTAGAATGGAAATAACAGACGTAAGGATCAGGAAGGTTAATGCAGAAGGGAAGATGAAGGCCGTAGTATCAGTAACCTTTGATAATGAATTTGTTGTTCATGACATCAAGGTTATAGAAGGCCAGGAAGGCTTGTTCATAGCTATGCCGAGCAGGAAAACCCCTGATGGAGAATTCAAGGATATCGCACATCCCATAAATTCTTCAACAAGAGAGAGGCTACAGACCTCGATATTGGAAGAATACGAAAAAGTAAAGAACGAATAATTGATTTCAGGATATCCACCTACAACCTAGGTGGATGTTTTCTTTGATATAGCCCTCCTGTTTGTCCGATGCTCCAGATAAAAAAATAAAGCGGGACCCTCCGCCTATAGAGATGGAGAACATATATCGCCTCGTTATATGTAATTTTTTGAGTACCTT
The DNA here is from genome assembly GCA_023405875.1 of Bacillota bacterium. Lineage (GTDB taxonomy): Bacteria > Bacillota > Clostridia > Lutisporales > Lutisporaceae > BRH-c25. The sequence continues at coordinate 1,985 of JAEXXN010000061.1, forward strand.
CTTTATATATATTAATAGATATAGCAATAAATAAAGGAGGTAAAGGAATGACAGATAAAAAGAAGCCGTGTCCCAAGGAAGAAAAGCAGCAGATGGATATGGAAAATATGAATATGTACGATATGGAAATGCCGATGATGGGAGGTATGTGCCCCATGATGTCCGGCTGCCCGATGATGCAGCCCATGATGTGCCCCATGTGCGGACAGATGATGCAGATGCCTGATGCCGAGGAGAAGAGGATGGGAATGGAGTATATGAGAAGCCCGGAATGGTATGATGAGGATGATTTTGATGACAGCAGTGACGATTATGATGAATACCCCGGTTACTGGAGTAAAAAATATAAATATCCTCCCTACCCATTTTTATGGCCTCCATTTTATCCGATGAAGCCTTCTAAAAAGAAGCATAAGAAGTGGTAAATGCCTGATATCAGACCTCAAAAAAGTGTCATTATTTGCGTTATGCAATATAATGATGCTTTTTTAACATTGTTGAAAAAGGGTATAATAAGTGATATATTCAACTAAGAATACCTAGTACTCTGTAACACCTAAATTCTTACATTGCCGCCGGTTAAATTGACCTATGACTTCGTTGTCGTCAATCGCAATACGTCCGGTATTACTCATTCCGACCCCTTGTCATAGGCCAATTTTCCTCGCCGGACAATGCAAGTTTTAAGTGTTACAGAGTACTAGTTAAATCCATATTTAAAAAATATCAGGAATAAAATCATATAAAGAAGGTAGAATCAGATGCAAAATACACTATCAGATGAAATATTTCGGCTCAAGAAGGAGAGAAACGCCATTATACTGGCACATAATTACCAGGTGCCTGAGGTTCAGGACATAGCTGATGTTGTAGGTGATTCATATTCCTTGAGCCAGCACGCCGCAAATACCGACAGCGATGTAATCGTGTTCTGCGGAGTGCATTTCATGGCAGAAAGCGCTAAAATACTTTCGCCGGATAAAATAGTTCTGCTGCCGGCAAAGAATGCAGGCTGTCCCATGGCCGACATGGTAACGGCGCCGAAGCTCCGGGAGATGAAGGCCAAATATCCCGACGCAGCGGTAGTATGTTATGTGAATTCCTCTGCCGAAGTAAAGGCAGAAAGCGATATATGCTGTACCTCCTCAAATGCTTTGAAGGTTGTACAGAGTCTGAAGAACAGACAGGTCATATTTGTACCGGATGAAAACCTCGGCAGCTATGTGGCTTCAAAGGTGAAGGACAAGGAAATCATATTGTGGAAAGGTTTCTGCATCACCCATAAAAGAGTAAAGGCTGAGGAAGTAAGAAAAATACGGGAGCTTCACCCCAATGCCAAAATACTCATGCACCCTGAATGTGAGCCTGAGGTGCAGAAGCTTGCAGATTTTCTTGGCAGTACATCAGAGATAATAAAGTATGCAGGAGAAATTCCGGAAAAGGATATAATTATCGGAACTGAGGAAGGCGTGCTTCATACGCTCAGAAAGCAGAATCCTCATAAAAACTTCTATCTGCTCTCAACAGGGCTTATATGTACAAATATGAAAAAAACCAGGCTTGAAGATGTACATAATGCATTGCTGAACATGCAGCATGAAATTCATGTGGATGAAGCCGTCAGGGTAAAAGCATTGAAATCCCTGGAAGAAATGCTGAAGATTAAATAAATGGAGGGGTATATATGCCTCTGAGATACTTAACTGATTTTGATACACGGAAGATAGGGAATGAAAACTGGGATGTGGTTATAATCGGAAGCGGTATTGCCGGATTATACGCAGCCGTTAATCTTGATTCCAGCCTCAAAGTGTGTGTCCTGAGCAAGGAGACCATGGACGAAAACAACTCCTACCTGGCTCAGGGCGGCATAGCTGCCGCTATCGGTGCAGACGACATGCCGGAATATCATTTTGAGGATACCATTAAAGCAGGGGCAGGGCACTGTGATGAAGAAGCAGTGAATATACTTGTCAACGAAGCTCCCAAGGATATAGAAATGCTTTGCAGTCTTGGAACACAATTTGACAGGAATTCCGACGGCAGCCTCACCCGGACAAGAGAGGGTGGGCATGGCCGCTTTCGGATTGTACATGCTTTGGGAGATGCCACGGGAAAGGAAGTTGTGGATTCACTTCTCAGGGTGTGCAGGAAAAGAGACAATATTACCATAAAAGAGAACTGCTTTGCCATAGATCTTCTCCTGCCAGGAGAAAGCTGTGCCGGAGTCTTGATCGCGGAAGGGATCGACAAAGGCCTCGAGAAAAAGGTGCTCTACTGCCGGAGTGTTATTTGCGCCAGCGGAGGAGTGGGCCAGGTATATAAGAACACAACCAATTCGGAAGTGGTTACAGGTGACGGGATAGCCATGGGGTACAGAGCTGGTGCAGTATTGTCC
>JAEXXN010000083.1 GCA_023405875.1 Bacillota bacterium
GTGGGTATAGTATGCGCTTTGGGTATAATAATAGCCTTGCTGGGCTCGATATTTTTCTCCGGGGGTATAACAAAGCAGATCAAAAGCATACTTGTTGCAATGGAGAGGTTCGGAAGCGGAGATCTGACATCTGTTGCCAATGTCAAAACAAAGGATGAAATAGGACATATTGCAAACAGCTTTAACAAAATGGCGGGGGATATGAGGCAGCTGCTTGGGGGAGTACAGGAGGCAACCTTCAAATCCCGCACAATAGCAGACAAGATGGCTGAAACTTCAGGTGCAATAAATATCGCAAGCACAGAAATTGCAAGTGCAGTCCATGAAATAGCAAGCGGAACCTCGGAGCAGGCAAAGGAAGCATCTGAAAGTGTGGAAATAACCAATATACTTGCCAGCAAGATCGCAGACATGGTGGATAAGCTCCAGATCACTGTTGAAAGTACAGAAAAAATGCGTGAAAGAAATGAGCTGGGAACCAGGTCGATTAATAATCTGAGAGACAGGTTCAGAAAGAATACCGAAGCGACCCTGAATGCGTCAAAAGGGGTACAGGAGGTTTCTGAAAAATCCAAATCCATAAGCAAGATAATTGAAACAATAAACGCCATAGCTGACCAGACAAACCTGCTGGCTCTCAATGCTGCCATAGAAGCTGCAAGAGCGGGTGAAGCAGGTAAAGGCTTCGCAGTGGTGGCGGATGAAGTCAGAAAGCTGGCTGAAGGCTCTTCAAAGGCTACGGATGAAATAAAGACCATTGTCGAGGATATCGTGCTGCTTATAGAAAAGACCTACAGGGATATGGAGTATACAGGAAAGCTTGTCAATGAAGCCAATGCAGGGCTTGAAGAGACCAATAACAGCTTCAGGGAGATTGAGGAATCTGTAAAGGAAGTCACAAAGCAAATGGAGCTTCTGAGAGCTGATATCAGTGAAGTGAACAAAGCGAAGGACAAGGTGCTGGGCTCAATAGAAAGCATTACCGCAATAACACAGCAGGCATCCGCAGCAACTGAAGAAGTAAGCGCCTCTGCAGAAGAGCAGGTAGCATCCATTGAAGATACCGTAAAGTCAATGGAAGAACTGAGCGGCATAATAACCCATCTGTCCGATTCGATCAAGGCATTCAAAATCTGATATCGGTCAGTATTTTATAACCGTAAAGCATATAATAGCTTTACGGTTATATTTTGTATATCCAAGGGGACGACCTCGGTGCTGTTGGGTAATAATAACGGTATCTGATTAATTTTAGACAATTTATTTAAGATAATTTGTGTTATAATAACTTTATATAGCTTAAGGGGGATAATGAGTTTATGAAAAAAGTCACAGCAGCGCTCCTGGTGTTCATACTGATATTTTCGGCGGCAGGATGTGTGAAGAAGTCGAATACATACTTGTTCCAGAACAAGGATAAAAGCTGGAGCATCGATATGCCCAATGAGTTTGTAAAGGACAGGGAAGAATCGGATGAGCAGCAGAAGACAGTCAATACATATTTCGAAACTGAAAGTGGAACCACTCTTGTTATAAGCGAGTTAAAGGATGAAAAGCTTGAGGTCAATGAAGATCTGCTGAAGGCAGAAATGGCAGAGGATAATTATTTGAAGGTTGAACGGTATAATACAGTGGACATCAAGGGCATCGGCAAAGCCTACGGTGCTTTGGTTAACGATGAAGTCACCGGTATGGCCATGATATATTATAGAATGAAGCACAAGGATAATGTCGTATCCTTTATTTTGTACCGCAAAGGGGCTTTCACCGTTGAACAGGAGGCCAAAGCCGTGGCGATGCTGGGTACTTTTAAAGGCCAGGAGTAATGATAAAAACGGTCAATTTGAAATTGACCGTTTTTTTATAACAAGCAGGAAAATATAAATTACCTTAAACGAGTTTCAACAAAGGCTTCCTTGGCTGCTAAAATGCTTTAACGGAAGCCTTTTTTATGCACTGATATCGATATTCGCACCTTTATATGGAGTAACTGACAATTCCATGGTTTTTGCAGTTGCTTCCTCCATTGCGTCTATGACCATTGCAACACTCTGTGCATCCTGGTTCATCGCTCTCCGCAAATTTGCAATTCCCAGAGCTTCTCTTACTCCCCGAAGGTTTTCTGCATTCATAGAAACATTCATAAAAATGCCCCCTTTTACAGATTGTAACATAATTATTTATTATTGTACATAATATTACATCCGATATTGAGCAACGCTAATTAAGAGGGTGAGATTATGAACAGCTATAAACTGATAGAAGTATTTGCCAAAATTATAATGTGGATTATAGTGATAGCAATCAACGGATTGTATTTTTCCGATGCGATGAAGTCTCTGCCTGAAAGGCTGGAGCTGTTTATTATTACCATAGGCTATTCAATGGTTGTAATACTGTTATGGTTCATGCCCTCGTCAATAGCAGAGAGAAAAGCATATAAAGGCTTGAAATATATTGACAGGGACAATGACAGGGCGGCGGGATATTTTGAGGCTTACCTTGCTTCAAAGCTGCTTTCGGTAAATGAAAGGAAGAATGCATTAAGGATTATGGGAGTCATCCATCATAAAAGGGGTGATGACGAAAAGGCCATAGACTGTCTTGAAGAAGCCCTTGAATGTCATGACAAGGATAATGATCTCAAGGTAGAGATACTTGGCGCCATGGGAATGATATACTCCGAGTCCGGGGAATACCAGAAGGCTGTGGAGCATTTTGACAAAACCTTTGAGGTTATTTTTTCCATGTCCAAAGCCCAGATAGACAAGGCAGCATTGCTGCTGGCGGTAGATACCTATATAAAGGCAGGCAGGAGAGAGGCGGCGGTAAACATATATGACCGGCTGCTGTTGATTCATGGCTTCAAAAGAGATAAAAGGGTTGAAGAACTGCTGGGCATTTAATAAAGGGGGTCTTTTTACTGTCAGGTGTTCTTTATAAACGACAAAAAATATGATATATTGTATAAGTAGATAGTAATTATCAGTTAAGTAAAATAGTAATTATCATTCGAAGGGCGGACATATATGTCAAAATCGGCAGATAAGCAGGTGAATAGCCTGGCAAAAAGAATATCCATAATCATTTTAGCATGCATATTGCTGGTCTCATGCACAGCCGGGGATATCGGCAGAGAAAGCTACAAACCCCCGGAGGAAGCACTTCCGCCCAAAACAGACCTTGCCGGCACAAACTTTGAAAACCTGGAATTGCCGGAAAACTATAATATAAGGCAATTTGAAGGGTTGACTCTCAATTTTATTGTGGAGAATAATCTGTATGCAAATATCCTATCCCATGAAAGCGAGGAGTTTTCACAGGTTACCGGCATAAATATCAAAATCAGGCCTGTGGATTTTGACACCCTGGTTCAGAAGGTAAATCTGGATTTTATCGCACAGGCGGGAGAATACCAGGTTATATATGTGGACCCTTACCAGACGTTGAACAGGTTCTATGATTATCTGGAGGTACTTAATCCTTATGATAAAGACCCTGAACTGCCGGGTATAAAGGGTTTTCTTGATGATTTTGTAGACAGTCAGACTGTTGTATGCTCATATTTTGAGAACAAAGAAAACGTATATACTGTACCCTTTGACAGCACTACCATGATCCTGTATTATAGAAAGGATATTTTTGAAAAGTACAAGGATAGGTTTTACAGCGAGAAGGGCTATGACTGGACTCCCGGAACACCCGGCTTTACCTGGGAAAGATATATTGAGGCCTCGGAGTGGATAAACAAAAATGTGCCCAATGATGAGGTAAAGTACGGCAGCGGGCTGATGGCACAAATGCATAATTCCATATTCTGTGAGTTCTCCAATATACTTGCGGCCTATGGAGGAGATTATTTTGCCGATGAAGGAATAAACACCCTTGGCTTGAAGGCTTACAACCGCATCAGTACCCTGGATGATAACTTCCTCCAGGCCCTGGAGATATATAAACAGCTGGCAAGGGTATCCGCACCCCAGAGTGTAAATTGGAACTGGACAGACCTGGCGAGGGTTTTCCGCGACGGTGAGGTCGCTATGATGATGAATTGGGATGAGAACTATACTTATGTGGAGGACGCCGCGCATTCAAAGGTTGCCGGAAAGGTGGGCTATTCCATCCTGCCTTACGGCGATGCAAGAAGTGCCAATATATATGGAGGCTCCGGCATAGGAATCAATAAATATGCAACAGAGAACGAGAAGAAAGCGGCATGGCTGTTTATTTCCTGGGCAACCTCCAGGGACATGCAGCTGAAAGCTCTTAAGCATCCTGAGGGAGGGTGCCTTCCTACGAGGATATCAGCTTATAATGATCAGTCCATCAGCAGCCAGGAGGCTCCCTTGAAGCATATCGATGCGGTCTTGAATGCCTGGAAGCAGGAGAATATATATTTGAGGCCCAAGGTGTCAAATTTCTATGAGGTTGAGAAGGTGCTTACCGGTCAGCTGCACAGTATGCTGGTATCAAATGCCGACAGCAGCGAGACGGCACAGAATATCTATAATGGGCTGGAGCGGATACGGGATGCCAAGTGAAGGACAGGGGGAAAAACAGGTGAGCAGGATCAGGAAATATAATTCTCTCAGGATCAAGCTTGGTATTTTCGCAATTTTATTGATTGCTATTCCTGTATTGGTAATATCCTTTACTTATTCAAGGACGGTAAAGGAAATAATAAAGAACAAATATACCGAAACTGCGATACAATCAGTGTTTGAAACAAGCGAAAAGCTTAATTTCATATTGGACGATGTACAGGAGTTTTCCACCGTGATCACCTCAAACAGCGAGCTCCTGAACATGGTGAACAACCGGTACGATTTTAAGGCGGATGAATTCGGGCGGGTTCTGAGGAGCTTTTTCACCTCCAGGGATGATATTGAGGTAATCGATCTGATCCTTGAGGATGCCTATTACACGGTAGGAGCCAAGAAGATAAACCGGCTCGAGAGGATCAACAGCCGGTTGGCTGAATCCTCGGGGCAGCCGCTGTGGCTTCCGTCCAGGAGTGAAGAAATAGAAATACTGTCAGGTAAATTCAATAAAAACTATTTCACACTTGCAAGAAAAATCGTTGATTTCAATACCTTGAAAAATTACGGGTATTTGCTCATCGACCTGGAGGAGGTAATTCTTGAACAGGCATACCTGGGACTATTGGACAACGATAAGGTGGAAGTGCTTATCTGTGACGACCAGGGCAGCATAATAAGCCATTCGGACAAGACAAGGATAGGAAGCTCGATCAATGGAGAGCCATACGGCAAGACGGTGCTGGAGGATATAGACGGGCATAATTATGTGCTGTACAAAACCAATATCGACAAGGTGGCTATTTATTCAACCATAAGGAATAACGGCTGGAAGCTTATAAAAACAGTTCCTACAAGCTATTTGTACGAGGAGCTGAATCACATACAGAAGTATTTCATGGTAGGCGGTTTTATATATTGCCTGGTCATTATTCTATATATATTGCTGTTTTCAATCAGATTTACCGAGCCCATGATGAAGATGATGAATGTAATGAAAAAGGTGGAGCAGGGGGACCTGACCGTAAGGGCGGAAGTAAAATCAAACGATGAGGTGGGTCAGCTGGGCAGCAGCCTGAACAACATGATAGGCGAAATGCAGGTGCTGATCGGTCAATTGATAAAGGAGGAGCAGGAGAAGAAGGAAGTTGAGCTGGAGGCTCTCCATGCTCAGATCAATCCCCATTTTCTGTATAATACCCTGAACACAATAAAATGGATGGCCAAAATACAGGGCAACAGTGGTGTAAGCAAAGCCATAACAGCCCTTGTAAAGCTTCTGAGGATCAGTACCAATCTGGGCAAGGACATGATCACGCTCAATGAAGAAATAGACTATGTGATGAACTATATAGTGATTCAGCGGCTGCGCTTCAGCAAAGCCATAAACATAGACTGTAATATTTCCGGGGAGTGTATGAGCCTGACGGTTCCCAAGCTTATACTCCAGCCTATAGTAGAAAACTCCATAATCCATGGGATGGAAGCTGAAGATATTGATATGCATATAACCATCAATGGCTTTGTAAGGGATGGAAGTCTGATCATCGAGCTTCAGGATGACGGACCGGGAATAGAGGATGAAATCATGAAGGACATCCTCAGCAATCCTTCGGACAAGAACAGGTTCAGCAAGGTAGGCCTGAATAATGTCAGCCAGAGGATAAAGCTGTACTGCGGAAGCGAATACGGACTGAAAATCGAGACAAAGCTTGGGGCAGGAACCAAGGTTATTGTCACTTTGCCTGTGAATCCTTCATGATATGTTTTGATCAAAGCAAAGGAGGGGCTTATATGTACAAGGTACTTATTGTGGACGATGAAGTCCTGGTCAGGGTCGGACTCAAAACAACCATTGACTGGGAGGCCAACGGCTTTACGGTAGTAGCGGAAGCGTCAAACGGAGAGCAGGGCCTGGAGCAGTACAGGAAG
>JAEXXN010000114.1 GCA_023405875.1 Bacillota bacterium
GTATAATGAAACAAGTGAGTATGTCAGCATGGTCGAAGCCGTCAAAATTATGGCGTTTCGGGAAAGCTCCGTTTTAAATAGCTTTTTTATGTTGATATGCTTCATAGCGGTTTAAGCCCTTCACTCAAAATACAATTTATTTGAACATAATAACTATTTTATATTATGTTTGTGTTCTTGATTTTAAGACTTATATATGGATAGTATTAAAAAAACGTAAGCGGACAGCCTCAAGGCCTGCTGCCGGTTCTCCGCGGCATCGACACGACAGGTACTGCAGGTTTGCTTTTATAAAGTGTATTTGGTATTATACGATTTGTAATACTATTTAAAAAGCTGATAAGAAAGGCTTCTATTGAAGCATTTTAACAACCAGGGAAGCCTTTCTTGAAACTCATGTACGGAAAGTGGTACACTAAGGTAATTATACTTTCCTATTCGTTATAAAAAGGTGGGAGAAAGAATGATCCAAAGGTTTTGTACAGCATCAACTTCTGACTCAGAATTCATAAGCCCTGAATTTCTTTCGTTGTGCAATGGATAAGCAAGAGCAGAAGCATCAGCGGCGTATTCGATATAAAGGCACTCACCCCAGAAACTATAAGGAAAAATATAAGGAGCTGAACCCGGAAAAATACACCGATACAGTGGCAAAGGTCATTCAAAAGGGCAGCACTCCTGCGGGTATGCATCGTTCAATTTGCGTTGAGGAAATACTGGAATTCCTGCAAATTACTCCAGGGCAAACCGGCCTGGATGCAACCCTGGGCTATGGCGGTCACACCCTGGAGATGCTTAAATGCTTGAATTCAAAGGGGCACTTGTATGCAACCGATGTGGACCCCATTGAATTGCCGCGCACCAAAGAGCGTCTGGAAATCCTGGGTTACGGCCCGGAGCTTTTGACGGTCAGGCAAATGAACTTTTCTCAAATAGATCAAATTGCCCTGGAAGCAGGTCCATTGAATTTTGTATTGGCAGATTTGGGCGTTTCTTCAATGCAGATAGACAACCCTGAAAGAGGCTTTTCCTTTAAAACTGAAGGGCCCCTGGACTTACGGCTGAATCCTGAAAGAGGCAAATCTGCAGCGGTCCGTTTAAAAACAATTTCACAGGAGGAATTACAGGGCATGCTGGTAGAAAACTCTGACGAGCCTCATGCCGAAGCAATCGCCCGCGCCATTGTTTCTGAAATAAAAAAAGGAACAAGTATAGAAACAACAACGCAGCTCCAGCAAATCATCAAAGCTGCCCTGAAATTTATTCCGGAAAGCAAAAGAAAGGATGAGGTCAAAAAATCCTGCCAAAGATGCTTTCAGGCACTTCGGATCGATGTCAACCGCGAACTTGAAGTGTTATATGAGTTTTTGGAAAAACTTCCTTCTGTGCTTGCCGAAGGTGGACGAGTTGCTATACTTTCCTTCCATTCAGGTGAAGATCGTCTGGTTAAAAAATCCTTTCAACACTTTTTCCGTGAAGGAGTGTATCGCGAAATAGCTCCCGAGCCTATCCGGCCATCGGCGGAAGAATGCGCTGCCAATAGCCGTGCCCGTTCAGCCAAGCTGCGTTGGGCAATAAAAGCATGATTTAACCTCGTTATGATCTCTGCACTTCAAGACTATTAATTAAAAAGGTTGACAAAGTTAATTATTGTCCTTATAATTGTAGACAAATAAAGTCTTTGATATCTGCAAGGAGGTTTTGCTTTGAAATACACAAAGGCGACAAACTATGCACTGCATATCGTTGCGTATATGATCAAATATGAAAAAAATGATAATTTGAGCCTGCAACCATTGGCAGCCCGCTTCAATATATCTCCTACCTATCTTTCAAAGATTTTAACGCAGCTCGTAAAGGCCGGCATAATTCAGTCGACTCCGGGTGTGAATGGCGGTTATGTTCTGCGTAAAAGGAAAGAGGATATTTCATTTATGGACGTGATAAAGGCAACCGAAGGAGCCGGGTCATTATTTAGCTGTGACTTGGAAGAGGAGGGCAAGTGTCCTATTGATAAAGTAATGACAGAAGCAGAAAATATTATGGCAGCATATCTGCAAAATAAAAAGCTCTATGAAGTATTCCAGGATACATCTGCAAATGAATAATCTTTTCATAATATTCGCCAATAGGGTTTAGTTTTTTATGCCCTAATTACAGATATTGAGAGTCTTTAATGTATATAATGTGAAAACATTTCATAAGGAGGATAACTATGAATAAACATCAGGATAATTCAAAAAAAGTGGAACGCTTGGCAAGAAAGATCGGGTTTCTGGATAAACCCGAAAGAATAAGGGCTTTTCCCCCGGAAGAACTGTTGCGGCTGCTCCCGATCAAAAAATCAGATAATATTCTGGATATGGGTGCAGGTACAGGGTATTTGACAATTCCTGCAGCTCAAAAGGTTGACGGATCAGTTTATGCCCTTGATATGGACCCTGAAATGCTAAAGGTCATAGCAAGTAAGGCTGAAGCCGAAGCTATTGCAAATATTAAATTGGTTGAAGGAAGTATTGATAACCTTCCGCTGCCTGAGGCTTCAGTTGATATTGCACTGGCTTCATTAGTATTGCATGAGGTAAAGCCATTATCCGGTACATTGCAGCAGATCAAGCGGGTGCTTAAAGAAGGCGGATATTTTCTGTGCTTTGAATATGAAAAGGTTGAAGACGCTATTGACGGTCCGCCTATGGCTATAAGAATTCCTTCGTCAATAATGGAACAGGAAATAATAAATGCCGGGTTCAGTATAATACAAAAACTATCTCCGGCAGACTATATGTATATTTTTATTGCTAAAAAGTGAAGCTGGATGCAAAATTTAAGAATATATAAAACCTCTGCCGCTTAATTGCGACAGAGGTTTTATATACTCTCCCCTAATTTAATTATAACACAAAAATTTTTTTATTATCAGTCTTATATTTTACATATTTTGTATGTATCATATACACTGAAGCATTCTACTGGGGATTTGCCGGAAAATCAATGCTTTACCTGTCGGAAAGACAGCGCATATAGAAGGGAGAATGCAATATTGGAAAATAATCAGTTTGAGTGGGATTTTGAAAAAAGACGCTTGGAGCAAACGATCTCAATCGCCCGGGAACAATTATCAGCGCTCCGGCTTAGCAGTGAGGAAAACAAAACAGAAATTCTGGCCTTAAAGAAAGAGCTGCGGGAAGATACTGTACATTCCATATCAAATCTCTGGTCTTTGGAAAACTTTTATGAGCTTGTAGAGTTAAACCAGTATGCAAACCCGGTATCAGACAAAATTTCAGAATATGAAATGCAAGCAAACAAGATACTGGTATTGGAAAGGATGCTTGCTTCTCCGTACTTCGCCCGTATCGATTTTAAATTCGACGGTGAGGATGACTTTGAGAATATATATATCGGTATGTCTTCTCTTATGGAGGATAAATCCCATGAAATGTACGTCTATGACTGGAGATCTCCAATTGCAAGCGTATTTTACCGTTTTGGAACGGGAAAAGCCTTCTACGAGGCTCCTGCCGGAAAGCTATCGGGGGAGGTTGCTTTAAAAAGGCAATATGAAATTAAAAAGGGGAAGCTGGAATATTTTTTTGATGCCGATATTCAGATCATGGATGAATTTTTGAGAAAGCTGCTGTCCCAGAACGCTTCCTCAAGGATGAAAACCATAGTGGAAACCATACAGCGGGACCAGGATGTCATTATACGGGATATGGAAACGGAGCTGATGATGGTGCAGGGAGCCGCGGGAAGCGGCAAAACCTCCGTCGCACTGCACAGAGCTGCTTATCTTATGTACCAGGGGCTTGCAGCCAGGCTGGCCTTCAATAATATAATAATTATCTCGCCCAACACTTTGTTTGAGCAGTATATCTCAAACGTGCTGCCTGAGCTGGGAGAAAAAAATGTGAATTCAGTCATATTTGAAGAAATACTCCAAACCGTTTTACAGAAGGAACATATCCAAACCAGGAATCAGCTTTTGGAAGGCATACTCTCTTCCAATGACAAAAAATACGGGACTCTGGCAAAAAACAGCATGGAGTTCAAGGGCTCCGGCCAATTTGCAGAAATACTAAGACGCTATATTGAGGATATCCCTAAGAGATGGATAGACTTCAGGGATATCTATTATGACGGAAAACACCTTATGAACCGGCAAGCTTTAAAGTCTGAAATACTGACCGGGAACAAAGGCTCCCGCTTAGGCCTGCGCTTGAAGCAATTGGAACATTCCATTTTTGAAGCCGTACATGAGCAGCATGCAAACCGGATGACCAAGCTGAAAAGCTTTGTAAGCAAACACATGGCCCAATCATATGAGATAGGGGAAATAGCCCGCATGCTGTCCATTTATGAAAGCACCGCGCTTATGAAGGAAATACGGAAATTTACCGTATTAAATTGTTTTGAGCTCTACAGAAAGCTATTTCACAATAAAGCTTACTTTTACAGACTGGCAAAAGGCGTGGAATTGCCTGATTGTATCGAGGCTATCATAGACTATACCCGCGTCAACCTTGACAGGGATTATTTGCAGTATGAGGATGCCCTGGGGCTTGCCTTCCTGCATTTAAATGTTCAAGACTTCACCAGCCCGGATTACCAAGATATAAAGCAGGTCGTAATAGATGAAGCGCAGGATTACTACCCTATGCATTTTGAAATATTGAACCTGCTGTTTGCAAAAGCCCGGTACACTGTTTTGGGAGATATAAATCAAACCATTGAGAAACAGGAGGATCTATCTCTCTATGAACAATTCGTCAGAATACTGAACAAGAAAAATTCAACTCTTATTACTATGGATAAAAGCTTTCGCTGTACCAGTGAAATATTGGAGTTCAGCTCGAAATTTCTTGATCAAGGCTTTAAGCTCAACAGCTTCAGTAGGAAAGGCGATACACCGGAAATCTATACTGCCAAGGATGTCCCGGCTCTTGATGCTATGATCGTAAGTGAAATTACAGCCTGCAGGGAAAAGGATTATGGGTCTATAGGCTTGATCTGCAAAACTGAAAAAGATGCTGCCTCCTTGTATGAGCGATTGAAGGACAGATTTGATATACAACTGATAAAAAGTGACGGAAAGGCAGACTTAAGAGGAATATTCATCATACCTGTGTATTTGTCAAAAGGGCTGGAGTTTGATGCCGTATTGATATGTGATGCCGATAAAGGACATTACAGCAACGCAGTTGATAAAAAGCTCCTGTATATCTCATGTACCAGGGCGCTCCACAGGCTGAGCCTTTTTTACACCGGAGCCGCCAGTCCGCTTTTGTAATCAGTTTTATTGAGCAAATTAACTCGTTATCAACCAGCACAACAGATCAATTTATCAGGGAGGGATACCTATGGTTTTTCAAAGGGTGGCAAAAATTCTGTCTGAGATCATTGAGCTTGACTATGAAGATATAGAACCGGAAACACAATTGACAACAGACAATGGAATTGAAGCAGTCCATATTGCAAAGCTGGTAATCGAATGCGAAAAGAAATTCAATATAACTATCCATGACGAAAATGTCCACAGCTTCAAATGTGTTAATGATATTGCGGAATATATTGAAAAAATACAGGCTGAGCTTTAGCTGTCAGGTATTCAGTCAAGCAGTTATATTCAAATTCTGTATCAATAACTGCCTGACTGCCGTACCCGCCGTTTTTTTGTCCGGAGCATGTGCTGCGTCGCACTTACGCCGTGGCGGTTATTTTCCAGTTTCCCGCCCGGTTCTGTTCTTCCCAAAGGCGGGCATACAGACCCTTTTGCCTGAGTAGTTGCTCATGGACGCCCCTTTCCTTTACCGCCCCATTCTCCAGCACTATGATCTGGTCCGCATTGCAGACGGATTGCAGCCTGTGTGCTATCACGATCACCGTCTTTTCAGAAACAAGCTCACTGATAGCCTGCTGGATCAATACCTCGTTTTCCGGATCAAGGGAAGCGGTGGCCTCATCCAGCAGAACGATAGGTGCGTTTTTAAGCAGTGCACGGGCGATGGAGATACGCTGCTTTTCTCCACCTGACAGCGTGGACCCGCCTTCTCCGACAATAGTCTGATATCCCTCCGGCAAGGCTGAAATGAAGTCATGGCAGGCCGCCGTTCTGGCAGCTTCCATGATCTCCTCCACAGTCGCGTCCTGCTTTCCCATGCGGATGTTGGCTTCGATAGTGTCGTGAAACAGATAGACGTCCTGGAATACCATACTGATATAGGACAGCAGCTCGCCGGACTTCATTTGCTCAAGGGATACGCCGCCCAGCATGATTTCTCCGCTGCTTGCGTCCCAAAAACGCGCGGCCAGCCGCGTTATCGTGGATTTCCCGGAGCCGGAAGGCCCCACCAGCGCAGTGATGCTCTTTTCGGGAAAATGCAGTGAAATATTGTGCAGCACCTCCTGCTTGCCGTAGGAGTATGAGACGTTTTTAAATTCAATATC
>JAEXXN010000129.1 GCA_023405875.1 Bacillota bacterium
AAGTATCTATCTCTATTTTCATCGCGCTCTTAAAGGGCACGTCGAACAAAGCTTTTCCGCCGCTTCTGTCCACCACGCTGGCTACTCCTACGACTTCTCCTCCCACAGACCTGACCAGCTCTATAACCTCTTTGACAGAGCCTCCCGTGGTTATTACATCCTCTACTACAAGTACTCTTGAGCCTGCTTTTATCTCAAAGCCTCTCCTCAAGGCCATACTTCCGTTTTCTCTTTCTGCAAAAAGTGCTCTTACCTCCAGCTGCCTTGCTACTTCATAAGCAAGTATTATTCCTCCTACTGCCGGCCCTATCACTATGTCAATATCGTAATCATCATACTTTTCAGCCAGATCCTTTGATACTTCGGCGCTTATGTCAGGATGCTGGAATATCTTTGCACACTGCATGTATTTATTACTGTGCTTCCCTGAGGTAAGCAGAAAATGCCCTGTCTGCAATACCCCGGTTTTTTCAAGTATTTCATTCATTTTTCTTTTTCCTATCACTCTGATCTCCTCCATTTATATTATTCATTTACACTGTATTGAACGCGCTTAAGGTATTCCATCAGGGTATAGCGCGAATTCAATGAAAACAAGGAAATATTTACGCGAAATATATATGTCCCGTCATTCCCCCGGAATGCATTCAATGCGTTCCCTACGATGACACTATTTTTCCCTTCAGTTCATTTATACTCTTAAATTTATTTTTTATGAGATACTCCTTCAGACCTTCTATTATCTCCAGTGGAGCATAGGGGTTCATAAAGCTTGCCGTTCCTACCGAAACCGCATCCGCCCCTGCCAGGATGAATTCCACGGCATCCTGCCAGGTGCTTATGCCGCCCATTCCGATTATGGGAATGCCGACAGCCTGTGCCGCCTGCCATACCATCCTTACAGCAACCGGTTTCACCGCAGGACCCGAAAGGCCTCCCACCACATTTGCAAGTACGGGCTTTCTTGTATTTATATCTATTGCCATCCCCAGCAGGGTATTGATCAGAGAAATCGCATCCGCTCCCCCCTCTTGGGCTGCCAGGGCTATTTCCTTTATGTCGGTCACATTGGGCGAAAGCTTGACAATAAGAGGTACTTCGCAGCATTCCTTCACACTTTTGGTTATATTATACACCGAATCACACTTGGTTCCGAAGGCAACTCCGCCTTCTTTCACATTGGGGCAGGATATATTGAGCTCTATTCCGTCTACCCTGCTGCCCAAGCGGCTGGTCAGCCTGCAGTAATCCTCGGTTGTGTTGCCGGCAATATTGGCTATGACTGCGACCTCATACTGCCGCAGGAAAGGAAGCTCCTTCGCCAGGAAATATTCCACACCCGGATTCTGAAGTCCGACACTGTTCAGCATGCCTGCCGGCGTCTCGGCTATCCGCGGAGGCTTATTGCCCTCCCGGGGCTCCAGCGTAAGTCCCTTTACAACTATTCCCCCGAGCCTGGAGAGATCATAGTACCTGCCGTATTCCCTTCCGAAGCCGAAGGTCCCCGAGGCTGTTACTACAGGATTCTTAAGCTTTATTCCCGCCAGATCGACACTCATATCAATCACAGAAGTCCACCTCCCCCGCTTCAAAAACCGGTCCGTCGGTACATGCCTTCTTGTAATGCCAGACATCACCTTCTTTTACCTTGCAGGCACAGACCAGGCAGGCACCTATTCCGCAGCCCATCCTTTCCTCTATGGAAACAAAGCATTTCACCGAGTTCTGCTCACAAAGCTCCTTCACCTTTTTCATCATCGGCTTTGGCCCGCAGGTATATATTATATCGTAGCTGCTTATATCACTTATCAGGTCGGTCACATACCCTTTACTTCCCGTGCTTCCGTCTTCTGTTGCAATGTATACCTTACTGCATAACTTACTGTACTCCTCCACTTTGAAGTTACTGCACCGGAAGCCAAGATAGGCATCACATGCCTCAAGGCCGGCTGCAAGCTCCAACAGCGGTGCCACTCCCATACCGCCCCCTACCACAGCGCACCTTTTCCCGGGAAAAACCGGGAAACCGTTTCCCAGGGGTCCCAGGACGTCTATGTCGTCACCCTGTTTGAAGGTGGTCATTTCCTTTGTTCCTCTTCCAATAAGCTGATATACAAGGGAGATATTGCCCGCAGGCCTGTCGACCCGGCTTATGCTTATGGGCCTCCTGAGAAGCGGGTCAAGCCCTCTGCCCACCTTTACATGCAGGAATTGTCCCGGCTTGGTTTGACGTGCGATTTCAGGACATTCTATGATAAGCTCATAGATGTTGTTGCACAGCTCTATATTTTCAATTACCTTTCCAATATGCCCCATAGGCTTTTCCACCTCTACCATGCCAGCTTACCCGCCTTTGCAAGCTCCCTGTTTATATCGTCCCTCATTGCTATTGCAGCTTCCCTTGCTGCCTGCCCAAATTCCTTTTCACCGAACCTTTCGCTGTAAGCCTTGTTTTTATAAGCTGCGATTATTCCTCTTGAGGAGTTTACAACAGCACCCAGTCCATCCTCATTGAAGCATACCGCCACATCCTCTGCAGTCCCGCCCTGGGCTCCATACCCCGGTACAAGGAAGTATACCCTCTTCATAAGCTCTCTGAGCCTCATACCGTCACCCTTGAAGGTAGCTCCTACCACAGCGCCTACCGAGCTGTAGCCATGGCTTCCTGTCAGACCTTCCCCCAGCTTCACCACCAGTTCCGCTACATGCTCATATATTTTCTTGCCGCCGGACTCCAGGTCCTGTATATCTATCGAGGACTTGTTGGAGGTCTTTACAAGTATGTATATACCCTTGCCGTTTTTCTCACAGTCCTTGATAAAAGGCTGGATTGAATCGGTGCCCAGGTAAGGATTTATTGTAATGCAGTCGGTTGCTGCCGACCACTCGTTATTTCCCAGATAAAAGTCTGAATATGCTTCTGCGGTTGAACCTATATCGCCTCTTTTTACATCGCCCACAACCAGCAGCCCCTTTGACCTTGCATACTCGCAGGTCCTCAGCCAGCAATCAAAACCTGCTGCGCCGTACTGCTCATAAAAAGCTATCTGCGGCTTCACTGCCGGTACTATATCATAGATATTGTCTATTATTTCCTTATTGAAGCTGTAAAATGCTTCTGCAACAAGTCCGGCATTTTTTTCAAGGGGTTTGCCCTCCCCCAGCTTTGCCGTGATATACTCCGGAACATAATCAAGCCTGGGGTCAAGGCCCACCACAGTGTGGTTCCGGCATTTGACCGCCTTTTCTATCAATTTGTCTGTAAACATGAAATCCCTCCTATTCATTTTGATCCCACTAAATCGGTATTTTCATATACAAGCCTTCCATTGACTATGGTATAGGCAATATCTCCGGTATAGCTTCTTCCGTGGAAGGGAGTGTTCTTTCCCAGGGACAGCAGCCTATCCCTATCAACGGTTATGACCGCTGAGGTATCAACTACCGCCAGGTCGGCAGGCATTCCCCTTCTGATTTCCCCGGCCTCCAGCTTCAGCAGCCTTGCGGGCCTGCCGCTCATTTTATCCGCCAGCTCCCTTAAGGTGAGTATCCCGGCTTCCACCAGCTCTGTGTAGCATACTGCAAAGGCTGTCTCTATACCTGATATTCCAAAGGCTGAACTGTAGAAATCCTCTCCCTTCTCACTTTTGTGATGGGGGGCATGATCTGTTGCTATAACGTCTATTGTGCCGTCCTTAAGAGCTGCTTTAAGGGCTTCCGCATCCGCCTGAGTCCTCAGGGGG
The DNA here is from genome assembly GCA_023405875.1 of Bacillota bacterium. Classification (GTDB taxonomy): domain Bacteria; phylum Bacillota; class Clostridia; order Lutisporales; family Lutisporaceae; genus BRH-c25. Next base: position 3,744 of record JAEXXN010000129.1, read on the forward strand.
GGATTCACCTTGCAATCGGTATAGCCGGCAGTTATGATATCCTCCGTCAACCCTATATGATGGGGTGTAACCTCGCAGGTGACCCTGATGCCCTTTGCTTTTGCAGCTCTTATGATTTCTACGGATTTAGCGGTGCTTACATGGGCTATGTGTATATGTGCACCGGTTTCCTCCGCAAGCATGATATCTCTCATTATATTCAGCTCCTCGGATAATGGGTGTATACCTTTTATCCCAAGGCGCTCCGATGCCTTACCCAGGTTTATTGCTCCGCCCTCTGCCAGGCTCAGCTCCTCACAATGCTCTATCAGCAGCCAGTCATTATCCCTGGCGGCAAGCAGCGCCTCCCTCATGAGAGCCGCAGTCATTACAGGCTTGCCGTCATCAGAAAATGCTACGGCACCTTGCTCCAGCAGCTTCTTCATATCAGTAAGCTCCGCACTTTTCTGGCCCCTGGAGATGGCTGCTATGGGACGGACCTTTACTGCGGCATCCCTTTCGATAATACCCGACAATAAGTCTAAGGCTTCCACACTATCAATCACCGGACTTGTGTTGGGCATGCAGCATACCGTTGTGTACCCTCCCCGTGCGGCTGCCCTTGTGCCTGAGTATATAGTCTCCTTGTACTCAAAGCCCGGCTCCCTCAGGTGGGTATGCATGTCGACAAATCCCGGCAGCACATAAAAGCCCTTCAGGTCTATGGTCCTGTCGGCCTGCTCTTCAATTGAAGCTTCAAGCTTTTCTATCCTTCCGCCCTCAATAAGGATATCCCTGCTGCCCGGGTATATATTCTCCGGGTCTGCAATACTGCAATTCTTCAGAAGCAGTCTCATTTATAAACCTCCTCACTATTCATATACAGCAAAAAAGAGTAGTTTAGAATCCTACTCTTGTTCTCCAAGCAACACACCATCCTCGCCATCTGCTTCCATGACATTTACTATGACCATCTCACTTCTTGAGGTAGGAACATTCTTACCTACATAATCAGCCCTGATGGGCAATTCCCTGTGGCCCCTGTCTATAAGCACAGCCAACTGTATGTTAAGGGGCCTTCCTATATCCACAATGGCATCCATTGCGGCCCTCACAGTCCTTCCTGTATATAAAACGTCATCAACAAGTATGACCTTTTTTCCGGCAAGCCCGAAATTGACCTCGGTAAGGTTCTCCACCGGAATATCCCCCAGGTCCTTTATATCATCCCTGTAGCTTGTTATATCAAGGGCGCCCAAAGGGATCTCCGTACCCTCAATGGCTTTTATCTTGCCGCACAGCCTTTTGGCAAGAGTGATACCTCTCGTCTTGATGCCGATCATTACAAGCTCCTCGACTCCCTTATTTCTTTCTATGATCTCATGAGCTATTCTTGTAAGTGCTCTATCCAGTGCCTTTTCATCCATTATTTCAGTTTTTATCTTCATATTCCATCCTCCATGCCTTATCTTAATGGAAAAACAAAAAAATCTGCTGTGAGGCAGATTAAAGCTCTATCGCTATGATCCCTTCCATGCCTCACCGGACAAGTTTAAAGGCTCCATGTTTAAGAGATATTTTAACACAGCTGCCTTGTTTTGTCTATAGGTTTCTGTGCCTTAAAATCTCCAATATTCTTTCAAAGTAATCCGGAAGCGCAGCTTCAAACTCTACATACACTTTGCTTGTAGGATGCAGAAAGCCAAGTACTCTTGCATGAAGCAGCTGCCCCTTTGTGTCAAACCTTTGCTTCTTATAGCCGTATATAGTATCTCCCACAACAGGATGCCCTATATATGCCGTATGTACCCTTATCTGATGTGTCCTGCCTGTCTCAAGCACCGCCTCTATCAAGGTATTGCCGTCAAACCTCTCTATTACCCGGTAGTGGGTTACGGCTTTTTTTCCGTTTCCGCTTACAACTGCCATTTGCTTTCTGTCCTTGGGATTTCTTCCGATAAGTGTCTCTATCCTTCCGGCGTCATCCTTGAGCCTGCCCTCCAGCAGGGCCGTGTATTTCCTGGTTATACTGTGCTCTTTAAGCTGTTCCGACAGTGACAGGTGAGCCGCATTGGTCTTGGCAATCACAATTATTCCGGAGGTATCCTTGTCTATTCTGTGAACTATCCCAGGCCGCATGACACCGTTAATCCCTGTAAGGCTGTTGTAGTCGGAAAGGCTTCCGCAATGGGAAAGCAGCGCATTGACAACAGTACCTGAATAATTCCCATGGGCAGGATGCACTACCATGCCCTGGGGTTTGTTTATTATTATTATATCGGCATCCTCATATACAATATCCAGCTCGATCCTTTCCGCTTCCAGCTCTAAAGCAACAGGCGCAGGAATCGCAGCCTCCACCAAGTCGCCCTGACGCAGCTTCAGGTTGGACTTGGCGCCCTTCCCGTTTACCTTGCAGCTTTGGTCTTCGATAAGCTTCTGCATATATGTCCTTGAGTAGCCTTCAATTTTTTCCGAGAGAAAGGCATCCAGTCTTTTTCCCTGGTCTTCAGCCTCTATATAAAATTCCATGACCTTCACATAACGCACCCCCGTACAGGCAAAAAAGTTCGTATATCGCCGAACGCATACAATGCGTTCCCTATAGCTGTATATCCTTGTTGAAAACGATTAAAATACTCAGAAGGATCGCACCTACCACTATTGCAGAATCTGCAAAGTTAAAAACCGGCGGAAATATGCTGAAGGAAAGATAGTCTACTACATAGCCCAGGCGTATCCTGTCGATAAGATTGCCTATGGCGCCTCCCAGTATCATTGACAGGCATATGGTCAAGGGCACGCTTTTATTACGCAGCCTGTATATCACATATATTATAACTAAGGATATGAGCAACTGGGTTATTATAAAAAAAACAGTTTTATTTTTGAACATTCCAAAGGCAATACCGTAATTTTCAACATATACGAGATTAAAGAAATTCCTGATCACAGTTATCGGCCCGTCTGCCAGTGCTTTAACCAGAATATTTTTGGACAGCTGATCGATGACGATAACTGCTGCTGCAATGAAAATAGGATACAATCAAATTCCCCCTTAACATAAATAATGCTTTTAAGATTATATCATATAAGCATAAAAAAGTCCTGCATTTTCACCGACAGCTGATCAGAAACGGCACAAAGGCCGTTCCCTATGTGAGGCGCCGCTTGTATTGCTCGTTGCTTATCTGTTCGATAGGTTCAACGCAGCCGATATCCTCCTCCTCTTCAAAATCATTATCCGACATCCTCACATTGTATTCGTTTACTTCCTCCCAGGTATCCTCCCCGTCGTAACCTACAGGGTCGCAAATGGAGTTGTCGGTAAAGGATCTTCCGAAGGGAGGAAAAAGCACCTGCTCCTCTATCGGCCTTCCTTCTTCCTCGTCCGGCAGCTTTTGCTCCATATCATTTTCGCAATGTATGCACAAACGGGCGTATGGCCTTGCCTCCAGCCTTTCCTGTCCGATTTCTCTATGACACTGCTCACATGAGCCGTAGGTGCCTTCAGAAATTTTGTCCAGGGCGACCCGGACCTCGCTCAGAAGGAATTTATCCCTTGTTCTGAAGGACATGTTCTTTTCAGCCTCAAAGGTCTCATTGCCCAGATCCGCCGGATGGTTGTCATAGGAGGAAAGCTCACTTGTCTGATCCTTGAGGGATATTCCATATCCCATACCATCCTCCCTGATTGAAGCCTCCAGTTCCCCCTTCTCTTTATTAAGCAGCTCCCGGTAATGCTTAAGCTCTTTATTGTCC
>JAEXXN010000420.1 GCA_023405875.1 Bacillota bacterium
GAAACGCTCGGGTAGGTTTTTGCAAGCCTGCAAAAAACCTTATTGAAATCTTGTTATAACTGGATAATCCTGCCGCGTTGGCTGATTCCGGCTGCTGGATTTACAAGGCAAGCCTGTATCAACTGACACAGCAGATTAATTATATTCTCTAAAGGAAAAGGAGTCGAAAATACTTGGAAAACGTTAAGGTAGCAATTTGGGGATTTGGAGCAATGGGAAGCGGCATGGCAAAAATGCTTCTCACGAAACAGGGAGTAGATATAGTTGGTGTATGTGACATGCATCCGGACAGAGTAGGAAAAAGTATTTATGAGGTATTGAATGTAGCAAGGGAGAATAGGGCTGAAGTAATAATAAAGTCAAATATCGATGATGTAATATCCGAAGGCAGCTGTGATGTATGTCTGTGTGCAACCGACTCATATACCGAGCGGCATTCCCAAGGCTGAAGCAAGTGCTTGAAAAGAAGATAAACGTTATATCAACAGCAGAGGAAATGTCGTATCCGCAAGCTCAAAACCCTGAACTTGCTGCTGAATTGGACAGAATAGCACAGGAAAATGGAGTGACCGTACTTGGGACGGGTATCAATCCGGGACTTATAATGGACTTGCTTGTTGTGTGCCTTACCGGCTGCATGACAAATGTAGAACATATTGAAGCAAAAAGAGTAAACAGCCTTTCACCCTTCGGGCCTGCAGTAATGGAGGAGCAGGGAGTAGGCATAACTATGCAGGAGTTTGAGGAAGGTGTGAAGAGCGGACACCTGGCCGGCCATGTAGGCTTTGCCGAATCTGTAAGGATGATAGGAGATGCATTGGGCTGGGAAGTAGACAGGTTTGAGCAGCAGATGAAGCCTATCATTACCACAGTGGACAGAAAATCGCCTTATGGCTTCGCGGCTGCAGGAAATGTTGCGGGAGTCAATATGACAGGGCAAGGCTATGTAAACGGTGAAGTAAGGATAGACATGATACATCCCCAGCAGATCGAACCTGAAATGGAAGGAACACAGACCGGGGATTATATAAAAATACAGGGTACTCCAGAGGTCAATATGAGCATAAAGCCGGAGGTAGAGGGAGGCTTGGGCACTATTGCAATGTGCGTGAATATGATTCCACAGGTTATCAACTCCGAACCGGGCTTAAAGAGCATGATAGACTTGCCTGTACCAAGGGCAATAATGGGTGATATGAGAAAATTCATAAAGAAAAGATAAGGAAGTGTTTTAAATGAATGCTGCAAAAAAAGGAGATTGGGTACAGATACACCAGATCGTCCTGAAACCGGAGGAGCGTGCACCCCAGGCTCCTGAGGATACAAAGAAGGTGCCCCTGGAGCTTTGGGTAAAGGGAATAGCTCTTCAGGATGCAAAAATAGGTTCCATGCTTGAAATCGAAACAGCAACCGGCAGAATAGTAAAGGGAGAGCTTACGGCTGTAAACCCAAGATACAGGCATGACTATGGAAACTTTGTACCTGAGCTGCTGAAGGTTGACATGCAGCTTAAGGAAATACTCTTTGGAGGTGATTCAAATGAGTAAAGATATGTCCTACGCAGCGGTCATGGGTAGAAAGAATGAAATAATGAAGCAGGCAATAGGTATAGATTACAGTATATTTGAATCAGGCGGTATTTCTTTTGATTATGAAAGAATGATGAGAGAAGCAGGTTATACACTTGAGGAAATGCAGACAATACAGGGAGAAACAAGTGTCGGCAATACGCCTATAGTAGAGCTTAAAAACCTTACCGAGCTTGCAAGGAAAATGGCACCCAAGGGAAAAGGCGCACGTATTTTCATAAAGGATGAAGCGGCAAATCCATCCGGAAGCTTCAAAGCAAGAAGAGCGGCTACTGCTGTATACCATGCGAAAAAGCACGGGTACAAGGGCGTTGTAACAGCTACCAGCGGAAATTATGGCGCAGCAGTTGCATCCCAGGCTGCCAAAAGAGGCTTGAAATGTATAGTTGTACAAGAATGCTACGACAGCAGGATGATCGGCCAGCCTGAAATACTTGAAAAGCAGCGTGCCTGCGAGGCTTATGGGGCGGAAGTAGTTCAGCTGACGGTCGGACCGGAGCTTTTCTACACCTTCCTTACTTTGCTGGAGGAAACAGGCTATTTCAACGCATCGCTGTACACTCCTTTCGGAATTGCCGGAGTAGAAACCCTGGGCTATGAGCTTGCAATGCAGTTCAGGGAAAAGCTGGGCAAGGACCCTGACAAGGTGGTTATAACCAATGCCGGGGGCGGCAATGTCACAGGAACAGCCAGAGGACTTATAAAGGCAGGGGCAAAGGACGTTGAAGTTGTCGGAGCCAGTGTTGACCTTTCGGGACTTCATATGGCTTCCGACAAGGATTTCAACAGAAAATCCTTCACAACAGGCCATACCGGCTTCGGAATTCCTTTTGCAACATGGCCGGACAGGGCTGATGTTCCGAGGAATGCAGCCAGACCGTTAAGGTACCTTGACAGATATGTCCTGGTAAAGCAAGGGGAAGTTTTCTATATTACTGAGGCACTCTCAGTGCTTGAAGGACTGGAAAGAGGACCTGCCGGTAATACATCCCTTACAGCAGCCTTTGCTTTGGCACAGGAAATGGATGAGGATCAGATAATAGTTGTCCAGGAAACGGAATATACAGGTGCAGGAAAGCATCCGATGCCGCAGCTCAGCTTTGCCAAGGAGAACGGTATAGAGATATTGTTCGGCAATCCTGACCGGGAAGAACCGGGCAAGAACATAATACTTCCTGCCCATCCGTCGGACATAAAGGTAAGAGACTATGAAATCAACCATGCAAGAGCATCTTATATAAAGAATTGCATCAACAATTACAAGTTGACCGAGATAAATGCAGAAGATATTGACTTCCTTGCAAAAGAAGTAAAAGCTGACGTCAAGTTTGTAGAAAACATACTTAAGGATCTGAATATAAAGGTTAAATAATTGGAGGGATATGAATGAAGCGTGCAGATGATTACGCAGTAAGAAGAGAACATCTCAAGAATCTGTCTGACGATGAGCTGAAGCAGAGGTTCTGGGAGCTTGCAGAAAAGATCGTTGAACCAATGCTCGAGCTTGGTTATAAGAATACCACCCCTGCAATAGAAAGAAGTATTCTTCTTAGAATGGGATTCTCAAGCCTTGAAGTAAAACCGATTGTAGAAGGAGTTATCAAAAAAGGTCTTATGGGAAAAGGTGCAGGCAACGTAGTATGGAGACTTTCCAAAAAGCTTGGAGTTTCCGTAAGAGAAGCCGGCCTTGGGCTTTCTAAAGGCGAATACTGGGATGAAGTCGACAAATTGTTTTAAAGGAGGGGAAACATATGAAATTGGATCCAAATAAGAAGCTTGATATAAAAGAATTGATGCAAGACCTTGAAAATTACAGACCCAGAAGAAGAGGCTGGCATTGGAGAGACGGCAGAAACGAGAAAAGGACTGTAGGAGATTTTGAGTTTCATGAAACCTCGGAAGGACTCAAGAATTATGTTCCTCTGCCCGGAAGCCGTGGATTTAATTATATTGACCCACAGCCGGATTGTGTAATAACGACAGAAATAGCATCAGGCAGATTTGAGGACGACATCAGAAGAATGAGAATGGCTGCATGGCACGGCGCAGATCACATAATGGTTATACGAACTGCGGGACAGTCCCATATCGACTCCCTTATTGAAGGCACAACACAGGGCATAGGCGGTATCGCAGTTACAAGAAAGCAGTGCAGGGCGACAAGGAAAGCCCTTGACATGATCGAGGATGAAGTAGGAAGGCCGATCAATTTCCATTCATATATTTCCGGTGTTGCCGGTCCCGATATAGCGGTTATGTTTGCGGAAGAGGGCATAAACGGGGCTCACCAGGATCCCCAGTACAACGTATTATACAGAAATGTAAACATGGTAAGAAGCTTTGCTGATGCATGTGAAGCAAAGAAGATCATGTCCTGGGCAGGTATACTGCAGATAGACGGAGCACACAATGCCAACGCGACAGCTATGAAGGCCTGGAAGGTAAGGCCGGAGCTTATGGTTCAGCATGGTATAAACAGCATATTCTCAAGAAAGGTCGGTATCAAGCCTGAGAATATAGCACTTTCAACAGTTCCGCCTACAGCACCTCCGGCTCCGCGTATGAGGATAGACCTTCCTTACGCAGTGGCACTCAGGGACTTCTTCTCTGAATACAAGATGAGGGCTCAGCAGAACACAAAGTACATGGAGTCGGACATGAGGGAAGCAACGGTTACACATACCCTTGACCTTATGATTTCCAGGCTTACCAGTGCCGACATACAGTCAACCATAACTCCTGATGAAGGAAGAAACGTGCCGTGGCATTACAACAATATAGCTGCAATAAGCACAGCCAAGCAGGCACTCAATGGTATGGACGGACT
>JAEXXN010000427.1 GCA_023405875.1 Bacillota bacterium
ATGAATAAGTGTGATCAGGTAGTATTCAATCCCGTAAACACTCCGATGTTCACACCTGAAACAATAAAGAAAATGATAGCTAGCGGCGAAAAGCTACTTTCTCCTTCCTATAACAAACGTTCAGGCCACCCCTTGCTTATCTCGACAGAATTGATCCCTGAAATTTTAGAATATGAAGGACCAATGGGCATGCGAGGTGCGATGAAAAGCTTGAATGTACAACGAAAGTGGCTGGAAATAGAAGATGCCGGTGTACTTAAGGATGCAGAAGACATTGAACGTATGGACTATTTGTTGAAGAAACACAATCAGCATATATTACACCCCTTCCTCCGCATAAGCATTGAAAAGGAAGCTCAATTCTTCAACGCGAGAACCAAGCTTCTATTGATACTGATTCATGAAACTCAATCGGTACGAAGTGCATGCAATCACATGGCACTCTCCTACAGCAAAGCATGGAATATGCTGAATGGATTGGAAAAAGAGCTTGGCTATGCTGTCGTAGAACGCAAACACGGCGGTGCAAGTGGGGGAAAGACTAGTCTGACGCCTAAAGGTGCCGAGTTTCTGGAAAAGTACCAACAGTTCGAGCAGAATGTGCGACAATATGCGAAGGATGAGTTTTTCAAAGTGTTTTCTGAAAAGGACTTTATGTAATTGATTCCCCAACTGCTCATCCGAGTTCTTTTTACAAAGAATTTGATGACCGATATCCTCCGATTTATAATACATATATCAAGAGATATACATATTACGAATCGGAGGTTTTTTATGTTTACTTTGAATGTAAATGGAAAAGAAGTAACTTCGGTACTGGATAAGTCATTATTAGCATTTCTTAGAGATGATTTAAGAATCACATCGGCAAAAGACGGATGCAGCGAGGGGGCTTGCGGCACTTGTACTGTGCTTATCGATGGGAAGGCAGTGAAGGCTTGCATAGTAAAGCTTTCAAAGCTGGAAGAAAAGAAAATTGTTACTATAGAAGGTATTAGCAGAAGAGAGCAAGAGGTTTATGACTACTGTTTCGGTGAGGCTGGCGCTATTCAATGTGGCTTTTGTATTCCCGGAATGGTTCTCTGTGCAAAAGCGCTCTTGGACAAAAATCCAACTCCGACTCTATTAGATGTGAAAAAGGCCATTCAAGGAAATATCTGTAGATGTACAGGATACAAAAAGATTGAAGAAGCAATTCTTCTTGCAGCAGAATACCTCCGGGAGCAAAAGGAAATTCCGGGGGCAGACACTAAGTTGGGTATGGCTCAGCGCTTTAAGCGTATTGACACAAGTGAGAAGGTTAATGGAAAAGGAATCTTCGTGGATGACCTGGTTCTCCCGGAAATGCTCTATGCCAAAACTGTTCGTTCTGCCCATCCCAGAGCTCTGATTAAAAAGATAGATATAACAAAAGCCCTGGCACATCCGGATTGCGTCAGGATTCTATTAGAAAAAGATGTTCCGGTGAAAAAAGTCGGGCATATTAAGCAGGATTGGGATGTAATGATACCAGAAGGTGGTATCACAAGATATGTTGGTGATTCCTTAGCCCTTGTGGCAACCTGTAATAAAGATACTCTCGAGGATGTCTGTAAATTGGTTGAAGTTACCTATGAGGTTCTTGAACCTGTGACTTGTCCGACTGATGCACTGAAAGCCGATGCTCCTCTCATTCATCCGGATGGAAATGTCATGAGCAGGGCAATACTTCAGAGAGGAAATGCGGATGAAGCAATAAGGAACTCAAAATATGTAGTGACCCGAAAGTACAAAACCCCGTTTCAAGAGCATGGCTTCATGGAGCCCGAGTGCGCTATTGCAATGCCGGAGGGTGATGATGGTCTTTTCCTCTATACCGGAGGTCAGTCTGTATTTGACGAACAAAGAGAAATCGCCTTGATGTTGAACATCCCACAGGAGAAAGTCCATTGTCAGACACAGTTAGTAGGTGGAGGTTTTGGCGGAAAGGAAGACATGAGTGTACAGCATTTAGCGGCCCTTATGGCTTGGTACACCAAAAAACCGGTTAAAGTAAAGTTTACAAGACAGGAGAGTCTTGATTACCATACGAAAAGACATGCAATGGAATTGGAATTCACGACAGCCTGTGATGAAAACGGTTATCTGACGGGCATGAAAGGTGTCATCATTGCTGATACAGGTGCATATGCTTCCTTGGGAGGTCCTGTTCTGCATCGTGCATGTACTCACGCTGCAGGGCCGTATAATTATCAAAACATAGATATTTTGGGGATGTCAGTTTATACAAATAATGTCGTATCGGGCGCCTTTAGGGGTTTCGGCGTTACTCAGAGCTGCTTTGCTACAGAAAACAACATTAACCTCCTGGCGGAAATGGTAGGAATCTCTCCTTGGGAAATTCGGTATCGCAATGCTATAAGACCGGGACAAATCCTCCCAAATGGACAAGTGGCAGATTCAAGTGCGGCTATGGCCGAATGCCTAGAAGCGGTGAAAGAAGTATACGAGGGTAATCCCTACTCAGGAATCGCCATTGGATTTAAAAACAGCGGGACAGGAATGGGGAAAAAGGACATTGGACGCTGCATTCTCTCTGTTATTAATGGAAAAGTTCACGTCAGAACATCGGCAGCCTGTATGGGACAAGGACTTGCAACTATGTGCACTACCGTGATCTGTGCCACAGCGGGACTTGATCCGGCATTAATTGTTCACGAAAAGGCTGATACTGTACGTACTCCCAATTCCGGAACCAGTACCGCCAGCAGACAGACCGTAGTGACTGGGGAAGCAGTCCGGAGAGTTGCCGAGAAGCTGAAAGCAGCTCTGGATAGTGGAAAAACTTTAGCAGACCTGAACGGGCAGGACTTCTATGGGGAATATTCTACCATTACCGATCCTCTAGGTGCCAATAAGGATAATCCAATCAGTCATGTAAGCTACAGTTATGGAGCCCAGGTAGTTGTTTTAGATGAAACCGGGAAAGTATCAAAAGTAGTAGCAGCTTATGATGTTGGCACTCCAGTGAATATTCAAGCCGTTGAAGGTCAGATTGAAGGTGGAATTGTAATGGGTCTGGGCTACGCATTGACTGAAGATTTTCGGGTGGAAAACGGATACCCTGTAACGAAGTTAGGAACACTTGGCCTTATGAGAGCCAAAGAAACACCACCGATAGAAGTCGTTCTAGTTGAGGGAAAAGGAAAAATTCCGGAGAATTATGGCGCAAAAGGCTGTGGTGAGCTCTGCCTTATTCCAACTGCCCCTGCTTGCTCACATGCATATTACAAGCTTGATGGAAAATTTAGATGGCAGTTGCCTCTAAAGGAAACCTATTATAAAAGGTGAGGCATAATGAAAATAAATGGAATTATTGTAGCGGCAGGATTATCCAGCCGTATGGGTGAGTTTAAACCCTTCCTTGAAACCTGCAAGGGAAAAACAGTCATAGAACAAAGTGTCGACAGCATGATAATGGCTGGTGTAGAACAGCTCATACTGGTTCTTGGCTATCGAGGCGATGAAATAAAGGAACACATCTTATCAAGGTACAGTAAGGCAAAAGTACGGTTAACCTTCTCTTTCAACCCGGCATTTGCAGAATCAGACATGTTGACTTCTGTGAAAATCGGAATTCAAAATTTAATGCCCTGTGACGCATTTTTCCTTCTGCCGGGCGATATGCCGGCAATTCATTCCAGTACCTTTCAGTCATTACGTAAATTAATGGAGGAAAATGATTACCTGGTTACTTTTCCTACTATCGGGGGTCATCGAAAACATCCTCCTCTGATTTCCTGGAGGTGCAGGGATACTGTATTGGAGTTCACAGGAGATGGTGGGTTAAGAGAAATCTGGAGATATCTTGACAAAGAAATTGGAACGGTTGCGGTTGAAGATGCCGGTTGTAACCTTGATACAGATACAAGGACTGATTATGAGAAATTACTGGAACATCTGAGGATAGAAAAAATTAATAATAATATAGGAGGAACATATGGAAACCGTTACAAAATCGGTAAAGAAGAAAGACCATGACGAAAAAATAACCGGTCGGGCTCTCTATGTGGATGATCTTGTAATAGAGGGGATGCTGACAGGTCGCCTACTCCACTCTTCGAAAGCAAGGGCAAAAATCAAGGATATCATTTTACCGGAGCTTCCTGAGGGATATTTTGCAGCAGACAAAACCGACGTAGAAGGTATCAACCGGGTTCATATAGTTAAGGACGACACTCCTGTATTTGCCGAAGAAATCGTAGAGTACATCGGTGAGCCAATTCTGATAGTGGCAGGACCTGATGCCAAAGAAGTTGACAGAATCTTAAATGAAATTGTTGTGGTATATGAAGAGCTGGTTCCTGTAATCGATATGAAAGAATCAAAAACTGCTTTCTTCAATTACAACTATGAAAAAGGTGACACTGATAAAGCCTTTCAGGAAGCTGACAAGGTTTTTCAGGAAACTTTCCAGACCGGATATCAGGAACAGGCTTACCTTGAGACCCAGGGAATCATAGCATATCCCCATGATGGCAGAATGACCGTACGTGGTTCAATGCAATGCCCCTATTATGTTAAGGGAGCTGTAGTAACTGCCCTGGGTTATGACCAGGAAGGTGTACAGGTCATTCAGGATGTTACCGGTGGAGGTTTTGGAGGGAAAGAAGCATTTCCATCCATTTTGGCTTGTCAGGTGGCAGTTATGGCAAAAAAGGCAAACAAGCCTGTTAAGGTGGTTTTTGATCGTCGAGAGGATATGGAATTCACGTCGAAGCGGCATCCTTCCCTTTGTGTCTACAGATTTGCCGTAAAAAACGGTGTACTCACCGCCATGGATATTAATGTTACCTTCAACAGCGGAGCGTATACAACTCTATCCCCGGTGGTACTTCAGCGTGGACTGATATGCGCCAGCGGTGTTTATCGCATTGATAATCTTAGAGTTGTAGGGCAGGCTGTGAAAACCAATACAGTGCCATCCGGTGCTTATCGTGGATTCGGCGCACCTCAGACTTTCTTTGCGGTAGAAATGATGATGGATCATGTAGCAAAAGCATTAGGTCAGGATTCACTTGCTTTCAAAGAAAAATATATCGTTCGTAAGGGCGATGCTACCTCCACCAGTGGAATGTACCACTTTGAAGTGCCCTTGCCTGAGATGATCGAGCAAATTGATAAGCTTTCCGATTACAGAGCAAAGAGGAAGCTCTATCAAAGCCAGAACGGAAGATACAGAAAAGGAATAGGCATGTCCCTTTTCTTTCACGGATGTGGATTTACTGGGAGCGGAGAAAGAGATTTTATTAAAGCAGTAGCAAAGCTCCGGAAGAATGCTGACGATACAGTTGAAATCCTAGCCAGCAACACCGATATAGGACAAGGATTAAAAACTACTTTCTGCAAAGTTGTTGCAGAAACACTGGAAATTCCAATAGAGCGTGTATTGATTGAAAATCCTGACACAGACAGAGTCCCAGATTCCGGACCGACTGTGGCAAGCCGTTCCGTTATGACTGTCGGCGAACTGCTCCGTCGAGCTGCTCATAGATTAAAGGCAGATTGGAAACCTGGGGTAGAGCAGCTTGTAGAAGAACATTTTGTTGAGCCTGATTTTGTAATTCCCTTTGATCTGGAGAAATTCCATGGAGATGCTTATCCGACCTATTCCTGGGCTGTCAACGCCATCGAAGTAGAAGTGGACACCTTAACGGCAACCACAAAAATACTGGGTGCCTGGGGCAATTTTGATGTCGGTGTTCCAATGGATATGGCCATTATCCAGGGCCAGATGCAGGGGGGCTTCCTTCAGGGGATTGGCTATGCTTCCTGCGAGCAGATGAATTGCGATGAAAGAGGGCGAATCCGAAATAACAGCTTAAGTGATTATATTCTTCCTACAGCAATGGATGTACCGGTGTTAGTAACGGAAATGACGAACAATCCGTACACTCATGGACCATACGGGGCAAAAGGCGCTGGCGAATTACCTCTTGTAGGAGCTGCGCCGGCCTATGTAGAGGCAATGGAAAATGCATTGGGTGTTAATCTTAATAAAGCACCATTCACACCGGAGGATACTATGAAAGTGATTCAGGAGGTGCTAAAAAAATGATTCAATTTATACTAAACGGAAAAGAAGTGAAATCCGCAGCCAAACCCAATGAACGCTTATTAGACATCCTTCGTACCGAGTTTTCCAATACAGGTGTCAAATGCGGATGCAAAGAAGGTGAATGCGGTGCCTGCTCGGTGATCCTGGATGGAAACCTGGCTAATTCCTGTATGGTAGCCATGGGAAGCATAGAGGGAAGTAATGTTTTAACTATTGAGGGTTATCGCAATACTGCACGATTTGCTGTTCTCGACCGTGCTTATGCTGAAGTAAGTGCAGTGCAATGTGGCTTCTGTATTCCGGGAATGATACTTGCGTCAGAATGTATACTGTCAAAGAATCCGGATCCTACAGAGGCACAGGTTCGGGATGGGATTTCCGGAAACCTTTGTCGGTGTACAGGCTACAATGCAATTGTCAATGCAATAATGACTGCTGCAAAGGTAGGTAATGGATTATGGTAAAGAGCTATTCTGCAATTACGCTAAAAGATGCGCTTAAGGCATTATCAGAAGAAAAATACATTCCTTACAGTGGCGGAACTGATTTAATGGTAAAAGCAGATGAGAGTGCCAACTATCTATTTATCAATAAAATACCTGAGTTGAAGAATATTAATGCTGATGAGAATTACATCAGGATCGGTTCTGGCTGCACATTTACAGAAATAATAGAGCATAAGTTGACACCAGCCATATTGAAGGAAGCAGCATCCCAGGTGGCAGCCCCGGCTATCCGCAATCTTGGTACAGTGGGAGGCAACATTTGTAATGGGTCACCAAAAGCAGACAGCGCCATAGTCTTTTTTGTCACAGACTCCAAACTCAGACTGGTAAGCAGTGAAGGAGAGAGGATCATTCCCATAAGGGAATTCTATAAAGGGCGAAATAAAACTGTTATTCAAGATAATGAATTGCTGGTGGAAATATTGATAAACAAAAAAGAAGTCGACAATTACTACTATAAAAAAGTTGGTGCCAGAAATGCACTGGCCATATCAAGAGTATCCTTTGCAGCTGTTATGGATATTACTGATGAAAGAATTGTCAACTGTTCTACGGCCTTTGGTGCTGTAAGCGATGTAGTAATCAGCGTTCCAGAAATTGACACCATGCTTTTGGGAAAGACAATTATGGAGGCAAGAGACATAAAAGAAGAGTATTTAAGGGCTTATGAAAAAGAAATCAATCCTATTAAAGGTAGAATTTCTGCGGAGTACAGAAAGTCAGTGTGTATGAATCTCCTGCGAGATTTCCTGCAAAGCAATGGGATATGATCACTAACAAATCCGCCCTCTATTGAGTGTTCAGTTTCAAAAAACAATATTTACCGGAGTCATGAGGATTTCTTATGGCTCCGGTGTTTTTTATATACCGGTCAAAAACTGATGTGACTTTCGGATGACGATTTAAAATGCCTGGTTAGGGTAAATTAGTCTTGATTTTCTTTCCCAATGTTGCATAGGGCTGAAAGCTGTTGTATCATTTGCATATGGTTCATTGGTTCGAACTATTAAACAAGGGTTAAGAGGTGTCTGTATGGATAAACACGAGCAGCTCAAGCTGATAAGAGAGGATTCCATGAATTGTCAAAAAATCTTATTAGCTATTGGAGATGAAACACGTCAGGCTATCATAATAGCTTTGATGGAAACCACCTGCAAAACCGGCCTTCGTGTCGGTGAAATTACAGAGAAAATTCACCTTTCCCGCCCCGCTGTTTCACACCACCTGAAGATTTTGCGGGATGCGGGCATCATACTTATGCGTGAAGAAGGTGCGAAGAATTTTATCAAGAAAATTAATAGATAATTTGGAGGTAATTTCATGCGCAGTGCAATAGAAAATAGAATTTCACGGAGAAAGTTTGAAAAAGAGCCGGTTAAAGATCAAGAAAAGGGAAAGATCATTTCTCTTATTAACGGATTAAATGAAGCATCTGGCTTGGCAATGGCATTCTTGGAGGACGGAAGCAATGCTTTTCAGAAATTAGGAAAGAGCTATGGTTTATTTACCAATGTGCGTTCAGTTATATTGATGAAAGGAAAAAGAGAGCTTAAAAACTTGAAGGAAAGGATCGGTTATTACGGAGAGGATCTGGTTCTTGCTATAACTGATCTAGGTTTGGGAACCTGCTGGGTCGGAGGCACCTTCGATAAGGATGAATTAATCGTTGATGACAGCGAGGAATTGGCTTGTGTTGTTTTGGTGGGTATAGTGGCAGCTCCCTCACTGAAAGAAAAAATGATGCGGTCAGCTACACATAGAAAAGTAAAGAGCATGGGGGAAAGAATCATAAGCGATCAACCTTTGCCTCAATGGATACAAAACGGAATGAAAGCTGTATTACTTGCCCCAAATGCTAAAAACACACAAAAAGCAATGTTTAAGTATGACAACAACATCTTAAGCGCTCAAATTGCCGATGACTATTCAATGGATCTGATTGATTTGGGTATTGCAAAGAAACATTTTGAGATAGAGGCAGGAGGAAAATTTGAATTTGGTAATGGTGGTATTTTCCATCTAAGCTAGGTATCATATGTTATCGGCTTCAAGGTTTTATACAGAAGGGATAGTGAAAACGAATCAACAGTAATTTTTTGTATGCACAGGAAATAGTATGTTAACATAAATGGACGATCCACGTGGGGATAGTACTACCATGAAAAAGCATAGCAAGAAGATCAATTAGAGGAGAATACATTATGAAAATTTCAAAGAAAGATGCGTTGATATGGTTTGATTTTTTTTCATAATTGCCTGACTACTATAAACCGGAAGTGATAGATTATTAGAGTGTCCTTCAATTTGAAGTACATCCCAAATTTCGGATAAAGAGAAAAGCAATAAAGTGATATAATAAATAAAGTAAAAATGTTTCTTTTCCCTTGGAAAGGAGAGCCGGTACAATGAATGAAAAAATTCTGGTGATAGAGGATGAAAAAAAGATAGCCGACGCAATTACCTATGCGCTGAGAAGGGAAGGTTATACTGCTGAAGCCGTTTATCAGGGAGACGCTGCTATGAAAAAGCTGGCGGAATTTCATCCTGATGCTATTATTTTAGACGTTATGCTTCCTGGTCTGGACGGATATGAAATCCTTAAGAAGCTCCAGGATAAGGGGCGGATAGGAATTATCATGGTAACAGCGAAGGATGATATCGTCAATAAGATACTGGGGCTTGAGCTGGGAGCTGATGATTATATAACAAAGCCCTTTGATATGCGGGAACTGCTTGCGCGTTTAAAGTCACTGCTGCGCAGAATGCAGAAAGCAGAAAAGAAACAGGAGTCTGACGAGGTCAGCCTGGGGGGAGTCGTGCTTCATATAAGTAAGCGAACAGCTTTTGCAGGAGATATCCTCCTGGATCTTACGCCAAAAGAATACGATATACTGGCTCTTTTATTGTCTAATCCCGGCAGGGTCTATACAAGGGAGCAGCTTCTTGAGCTGGTATGGGGGATGGAATATATAGGCGGCACACGTACCGTTGATATTCATGTCCAGCGGGTCAGAAAGAAACTTGGCGAGGGATTCAACGATGTAATTCAAACTGTTTACGGGATAGGCTATAAAGCCTTGGGAGGCAGTAATGAAAATTAGTATAAAAATAAAATTCAGCCTGTTCCTTGCGGTTTTGCTGCTCCTTGTTGTTTTTTTCTTAAGTCTGCTGGTATTGCAGGGTATAAAAAGTAACCAGCAAAACCAGTATGAACAGTATTTAGCCCAGCAGGCGAAAACTGCAAATACGTATTTTATACAGAGGATTTTATCGGAAGAAAACAAGGTACCGCAGACCTTTCTGTCGGTAAAAGGCCGGGAATTTGCAGAGCAATTGGGATTAATCAGCGGTCAAACCCTTGTTTTGTATGATAGGCAAGGAGAGCTGGTCAGTAAAAAAGTGACGGATACAGAGTCGGACAATATAAAGAAGACCCTGGCATATGCATTGAATAATAAGACCGCCTATCTGGTGAAAGGAGATTCACTGTATTACCTTACCCCATTAATAGCGGGAAATGAGCAGGTAGGAGTCGTACAATTTTATTATTCTCTGTCGGAGCAGCAGGCATTTTATAATAATATCAGGCAGTTGTTTGTTTATATAGGGGCAGGTTTATTTTTTCTGAGCTTCTTTCTCGGCAATATATATTTCAACTCCTTTGCCACCGCCATAATAAAGCTTGATAAAACGGTGGCTAAGATACGGGAAGGTCATTACGAAACCACCGTCTTGAAACGCAAGGATGAAATTGGTAAATTAAGTGAAGGAATTCACGCAATGAGCGGGCAGATCATGAGAACCATACAGGGGATGGAAGCCGAACAGAATAAACTTAAGCTTGCTGTCGATAAATTATCCCTGCTTGATAAACAGCAGAAACAATTTATCGGTAACGTGACCCACGAATTTAAAACACCATTAACATCAATTAAGGCATATATTGACTTATTGGAAATGTATCCGGACGATGAAAAGCTTTTACAAACCTCTATCGCCAATATTAAAAGTGAAACCGGACGTTTATATGAAATGGTGGACAAGGTCTTGCAATTGTCTGCCCTGGAAAAATACGATTTTGAGCTGAAGCTTGAAAAACTGGCGGTCAGGCAAGAAATAGAGGCGGTGCTGAACAGCTTAAAAGGCAGGATGGATAAATTCGGCATCAGGCTTGATACAGAACTGAACGAAGCCTATATAGAAGGGGATAAAGACAGTTTGACAATAGTACTGATAAACATTCTGGATAATGCCATCAAATACAATAAAACAGACGGAACTATTTTTGTTAAGACTTATGTATCGCTTAATCAGGTGTATATTGAAATATCCGATACAGGTATCGGTATCCCCAAGGAACATATACAAAAAGTATTTGAGCCTTTTTATACTGTCGATAAAAACAGGGCAAGAGAGAACGGAGGAGCCGGATTGGGCTTGTCGCTTGCCAGAAAACATGCAGAAGCAATGGGTGGCGCTATCGTTCTGCTGAATACCGGGTCCGAAGGCACCGATTTCAGAATCACCTTCCCGGCTGTCATATAGCAGACCTTTTTTCAAGAGCTTGGGTATAATGTTTACATTTTAGATACAATGGTTTACAGGGTATATATAATTGTATATCATGCGGAAACAAATTCTTGATAACCTATATATCGAGGAGGAGATTTATATGAAAAAAATGCAAATAACTAAAATAATATGTGCCCTGATTTTAATATTAGCTACTGCAGGCTGCAGTGCGGAAAGTGAAGGAGGCAAAGTAACCGTACAGGAACCTGGAGGTTCCATAACAATTATTGATAATACAGGTAATGAGACAGGTGAGCCTGGCATCTCCATAAGCAGGATTGATACCTATGAGAAGCTGGAAATCTCTGATTGGATGGATTCGGATACGGTGGTTGTTTCCAAGGAAAATGAGTCCCTGGGAAAAATGAGACTGGAGGAACTATCGGATTCTTACCCCAGAAGCCTGTACCTGTATAATCTTAATACCAAGGAATATAAGCTGTTGAAAGAACAGGCACAACTTAATCTGGGCGGGGCAAAGCTTTCTCCCGACAAGAAAAACCTGTTATACCACGGCAGCAGCCTGGGCGATTTGTCATATTATGTGCTTGATCTCGGGAGCTTGAAAAGCTTTGGCATTGCCGGCAGACCTATCGGAAGTGCAGGCAGTGCCGATTGGGCGGATAAGGATACGGTCATCGGGGCAGGTTATACCAATGGTGCCTATTATGCCGGTACAGAAGGGGAAATTACTTCCTTGAAGGAATTGGAACGGAAAAATATATTTATCGTTAAGAAAATTAAAGATACCGTCTACTACAATACTGCCGATGATAACACCCTGATGGCTCTGGACC
>JAEXXN010000481.1 GCA_023405875.1 Bacillota bacterium
TTTACAGCGATTCTTTTTGGATTGGGAAGTCCTTTAACCGCTATCCAGATTCTTTGGTTAAACCTGGTGACAGACGGTCCGCCGGCTTTAGCCCTGGGCCTGGAGCCGCCGGAAAAAGGGGTCATGAAGCAAAAGCCCCGAAACCCCAGAGAGACGGTCTTCGCAGGTGGAGTGGGACGGGAAATCATTATACTGGGAGCAACAATCGGTCTGGTTTCTTTAGCAAGCTACTGGTTTGCTTTACAATGGGAAAGAACCATAGAGGAAGCCCATACCATGGCGTTTGTCACTATGGCCTTCTCACAATTGGTCCACTCATTTAATATCAGAAGCTTAGACAAATCCATATTCGTTACAGGGATCTTGTCTAATAAAGCATTGGTAATCGCTTTTATTGTCTCGGCGGCGCTGCAGTTATCTGTTATCTTTATTCCCTTCTTACGGGGAGTATTTGAAACTGAGCTGCTCCGGGGCAGTGACCTGGCTGTTGCCATGGGACTGAGTCTGGTGCCGCTGGTGGTTGCGGAGATTGTAAAACTATCGAAAAAGAAGAAGTTAGCAGTTGGTGAAAGAGCGTAAAATATCAAGATATAATCTTGAAGACGAACACGGCTTCCAATAAGTCAGGAAGCCGTGTTTTTTCATGCAATCATATAATTTCCAAAGCAATTTGGAAGGCTTTCAATACTTTACAGTATATATTCAGCAAAAAAGAAGAAAATCTTTCGCATTCAACAAACAAGTTAATATGGTATAATATGGGATGGGTGAAATGTCAAATATGATACACACGGTGGTGAACTTATGCAAATAACCGGGTATAAACTAGTATTACTATATTTTGTATTTGTATTGTGCTTTACTGCTTCAGGATGCAGCAAACCAGTACTTGCCAGAAATAATAATAATTATGTATTACCAACTAATACGGAAATAGATAATTATTTAATAAAAAATAATTTGGGAAGCGTGATAAGCATTGATGCCATTGATAATCACTATGTAAATATTTTATATAAGGTTGGGCAGAATGGCATCGGTTTCAGGGTGGTAACAGCTTTAAAAAACAAGATTTTACCAATGAATAAGATTATAAAAATATCTGATGGAAAAACAATATATGAGAAAATACCGGAAGTAATAATCGGAGGAACAAATGGCAGTGTCCGGTTCAGATATATTTATCTCAATGACTCTATCAGCAGGATCGCTTATGAAATGAAAATAGGGTATTATGATGATATAAAAAATGAAGACATTGAGGTACTGGAAAGGATTAATCAGAAGAACTGCTTTATATACTCAGGACCACAATATGACAACCTCATAAAAGGCATAAAATATATCCATATATATGATGAGAATGGGATAAAAATTTATGGAATAGATTAATATTTTTCATATCCTCACATATCCATATTCGTTGCCTCTCCACTTCAGAAACCTCAAAAAATCCTCATACAATATCGAAACGGTAGCGTTGTTGACATTGGGGTGGAAACAGATGCGTCCTGAGGTTTTCAAGTCTTCATCTATAAGCACCGTTACTTTTTTCCCCTCGTCATTGATAAGGCCCAGGGGAGTGACTGCACCGGGAGTAAGGCCCAGGTGCTTCATAAGCCTCTCCTCGGAGGCGAAGCTCAGCCGGGTGCTTCCTATCTGTGCGGCTATAGCCTTAAGGTCCGCTCTTTTTTCTGCCGACACAAGTATCAGGTAATGCCTTTTTCCGTGGTGATCCCTGACAAAGAGGTTTTTGCAGTGATCTCCCTCAGTTCTCAGCATCAGCTCTTCAACCTCGGGTATTGTATATACAGGACGATGCTCATACCGTATAAACGGGATATCCAACTGCTCCAGAGCATCGTAAACCTTCTTTTCATTTTCAGTCATGGCTTTATGCCCTCCTAAGTATGTATCAGGCATAGGTACAGGTACATTGAAGCACCTTTTTATAGGGTTTCCTGTTTTCTTCCGGCTCTCCTGAACTGATCCTGGCGATCAATTGTTCTGCCGCCTGCTGAGCCATCTGCTCCAAAGGCTGTACAATGCTGCTGATCCTGGGTGTAATGGTATGGCTGATATTCCAGATATCATATCCGGCTATGGTGAAGTTATCATTTATTTTTAATTCCAGCTGGTAGTAATTATTGATAACTCTGATCATCATTTTAGCATTTGCCACAAAGACTGCAATTTTATGTTTATTGGAGGAGTAGTAGCAATCCATCAGGATCTGCTGCAATTCTTTATCACTCTCTTCCGGTATCAGTATCTTTTTTACATGATTGGCGTCACCAAACCTTTTATGGCAGGTTTTAATCACTGCTGTCTCTCTGAGGTGTATTGTACTGAGAGGGCTGCTGTTTGAAGTAAGCAGCACAATTTGCTCAAAATTTCTATCAATTAAATGATCAATTACGCTGCTTGTGGCTTTTTTATGATTGATAGTGACTGAATCCAGGGTACTTTTTTTACTGACACGGTCCAGCAGGACTACAGGTAAATCTGTCTTATCGAGCTTCTCATAAAAGTCGATATTGTAACCGCTGGAGATTATCAAACCGTCGATATGATGGTCCAGCAGGTTATTGACCTGTTCAAGCTCCCTTTCCTCATTATCATTACTGTTGATTACAATTAAGCTTCGTCCATGTTTAGCGCAAATATCACAAACACCGCTGACCAAAAAAGGAGTAAGTGTAGAATTTGCATTAGCTAAAACCAAGCCTACAAGATTGCTTCTGTCTGTCTTTAAGCTTTTAGCTATACGGTTTGGTCGAAAACCCAATTCTGAAACCGCCTTTTCGATTCGATCTCTGGTTTCTCCTGACATATACTCATATCTACCATTAAGGAATCGCGAAATGGTTGCTTTTGATACGCCCACATGAAGGGCTACATCATGAATTGTGATCTTTTGCTTTTTATTCATGCACAACTCCTGCTCTATTATTTATAAAATTTTCCACTGTCATATCTTATTATAAATAAATTTCTAATTATTTCAAGTCCAATGTTTTCCGGCCAAAAGCATTTTATTTATACTTGGCAATGCATATCAACACAATTAATTTTCAATCCTTCACAGTATCAATGCACATGCTTGCTCCAGTGTCTCCCATACCCAGGAAAAGATATACGTTACACAGCACCCGTATAGTTGTTATTTTATTTTCCGGTTTTTTTATACAAATGCTTATCCCGGTGAGAGGCTTTTTATATGCGGTTAAATAAGCTTGAAGGGATAAAGACTGCAATTATGAGAAAATGAAATTTAAAACAGATGCATTTTAGAAACCGGTTTCTAAAAAGATTGACAAGGAAAAAACAAAATGCTATATTTGTCTTAGAAACCGGTTTCTAAACAAAAAAACAAGCATTATAAGGAGGTTGATAAAAAATTTGTAAGCTCTGAAATATAGTATTGACGGACAGGCAGAAAAGGCAGAACTTTTATTTCTTGGCGCATATTTAGAAATATTTGGGAAACATGCTACTTAGGTTACCAATCCTCATTCATATGGTTGTGATGCTATTGATATAGGTTGCATTAAAGCCGGTTCAGGTAAGAATCAGGCAACCTGTGAAAGCAAGGTATATGCTTTTGCAATATTTGAATTCTGATATAAGAGGTTTATTGCAAAACATATAGGTAAAAACATTTCCTGTAACAGAATCTGATCTGAGTGTTGAAATCATTATTTGTGTATAACAAAAACAATTCTTCCGGGAGCTTGAAGAGAAGTTTTCTTCAGAGGTGAGGTACAGTACTATGGACAGGCCCTCATAAAGAAGGTATTTTACCTGATATATGTTTGACAGGGCTTTTGGAATAGGGCAAGCATACTCACTACAGATTATACAACCTCGTATTATAACGATCCCATAATCAGAGCTGATATATATAATACGGATTAGCTGAAACGGTAAAAGGATTGCCCTTTTTTAACCCAAATTCATTTGACTTATAACAAGCTTTCAATGAGGGTTTTTGCAGACTTGCAAAAACCTACCCGAGCGTTTCAACGAGGCGAGAGATATGCTCATCGCCTGTTGGACAATGAAATCGGTACTCGCCACCTATAAGAGGTGGGGGACAGCTTTAGCCTCGTTATAAAGTTATGCTCAATAGGCGAGTAAAATACAGGGATTCAGTGCCTCGTAACGTATATCACTTCTGGGGTGGGTGAGGCGCCAAACAGCGGAAGTGCATTTTTAACACCTGAAAAATAAGAAATTCGTTGTGTTAAAAAGCACTAGGACAAGGATAGACCAAGTATTGAATTATCGCGGGTGCTTATAATGAAAAAATGGGAGGGTTTATAATGAAAAAAATGGGGAAAGTGATTTGTATACTACTAATTTGTCTGTTATCTTCAGGAGCTCTTGCGGGCTGTGCAGCCGGAAATACTGCAGAAACAGATCCCGGTACTGCAGAGCCGGAGAAAAAGACAGAAGAAGCAGCTGTTAAATTTCCAACCGGACCAATAACAATAATTGCACCGAACTCTGCCGGAGGAGCTACCGACCTGGCAGCAAGGCTGCTTGCCCCTGTGATGGAGAGAGAGCTGGGGGTGCCAGTTAATGTTGTGAATAAGCCTGGAGCAGGCGGATGGGTCGGTTGGACGGAATATTTAAGCACTGCCAAAACTGACGGACATACTGTGATAT
>JAEXXN010000483.1 GCA_023405875.1 Bacillota bacterium
CACCAGATGTTTGAGGGCCTCTATGGAATGGATGAAGCGAACAACGGTTACTACCAGGAGCTGGCTAAGGATGTAAAACTCAGTGAAGATCAGAAGGTTTACACCATCACGCTTCAGGATGGGGTTAAATTCCAGAATGGCGATGCCCTGAAGGCTTCCGATGTTGTATTCAGCTATAATCGTGCTATGAAAAATTCCAGGTTCAACTACCTTACGTCTATGATCGAAGGCATTGAAGCTGTGGACGACAGCACTGTCAAGATCACGTTGGATGCTCCGTATTCTCCGATAGGACATACCTTCTACAGCATCAAGATATTGAATGAGAGAGAAGTTACAGAGCAGGGAGACAAATTCGGTACTGTTCCGCACAAGGCAGGTACCGGCCCATATTATGTATCCGAGTATGATATCGCAACAGGTGTTAAGCTTAACGCATTTGAAGAATACTGGAGAGGCGCTCCGAGCATCAAATCCGTTGAATATATCGTTATATCCGATGAATCTGCAGCAGTTATAGCTTATGAAAACGGCGAGCTTGATTATTACGAAGATGCTCCGTTATCAGACTGGGATTCCCTGTCCAAGACCGCCGGTGCCAACAGCACCTTGATAAAGGGCAACAACATAATGTTCATGGCTGTCAACTATCTTTCCAACGAAGCTCTTGCAAATGACAAGGTCAGAAAAGCAATATTCTATTCTGTCAACAAGACGGATATCAATCTGGCAGTGAGCAACGGCTTTGGAACAGAGGCAACCCAGTATATGCCTTCAGAATATGTAGCAACCTCACCGGTTGATGGATTTGAGACCTACGGCTATGATGTGGAGAAGGCAAAGGCTCTTCTTGCTGAAGCAGGTTATGCAAATGGAGTTGATGTAGGCACTATATTGACTTATGGTACCGGTACATCAAACAATGCCAAAATGGCACAGGTATTGCAGGCCAACCTGGCAGCAGCCGGGATCAAAGCAGCGGTATCTGTTATGGAAGCTGCAATAGTAACACCAAAATTATATGCACAGGATTATGATATATGC
The DNA here is from genome assembly GCA_023405875.1 of Bacillota bacterium. Classification (GTDB taxonomy): domain Bacteria; phylum Bacillota; class Clostridia; order Lutisporales; family Lutisporaceae; genus BRH-c25. The sequence goes on from JAEXXN010000483.1 coordinate 1,045, forward strand.
GTATTCTCAGATTCAGGCAATTATGACTACAACAACATCCGCCAGCAGGTACACAGTGAGTCGGTAGGTATGTATGTTGTAAAGTACAAGGATGGCCCCTTTAACTGGCAGCGTCTCGAAGAGCTTGTAGACCTGGGTGTTTCGGTAGTTGATGTTGACCAGCGCCGCGCTCACTATACAGAATTATGGAAAATCGTAATGGATTCAGCAACCATACTTCCTTGCCTCCACAGACCTGTGGCAATAGTATGGGCTCCTGACCTGAATATCGGAGAACCTGTTCCCACATACTATAAGATCCGCACCTTCAACTTAAAGTAATCTGTATATATAGAACCCAATTCTGAGTGGGATAAGTAAATATAACGAGGCGAAGGAAGTCCCTTACCTCTATAGGTGGCTACACCGTATCATTTATTTATCAGGCGGAGAGCATATCTCCCGCCCCGTTGAAACGCGCAAAGGCAAGAAAGTTTTTCTACAACTGAAAAATTTTCTACTGATGCGTTATAAAAAGAACTCAGGGCATTTCTGCAGTTCATTCAGCAGGGATGCCCTGAAATTTAAGAGCTCGATCAGTGAGGAGATAATAAGATGTATAGATATATCATCAAAAGATTATTATTCCTGATTCCTACTATTTTAGGAGTTGTCTTTATCATTTTTTTCGTAATGAATCTTACCCCCGGTGATCCAGCCCGCGCATTACTGGGTGTATCCGCGCCCCAAGCCGATGTTGATGCTTTGAACCATGAACTGGGCTATGACCTGCCGTTTCTTCAGAAGTATTTTAATTACATCTACGATATGGTAATAAACCGGGATTTTGGAATATCATATTTCACAAAGCAGTCTGTATTTGATGAAATCTGGCCCCGTTATTTAGTTACGATAAAGCTGGCATTTATGGGAGTCTTTCTTTCTTCTTTAATAGGGATACCCCTGGGTATATATGCGGCGGTGAAGCAGTATTCCCTTTGGGATACCATTCCGTCCATCCTGGCGTTCCTGATTGCGGCAATCCCGTCCTTCGTTCTGGGTATGCTGCTGCTGTTCATATTCGCATTAAAGCTTAACTGGCTGCCCTCCTACGGGATAAAGTCCTTTGCAAATTATATAATGCCTGCCCTTGCCATTTCCATTCCTCCGGCAGCGATGAACCTGAGGTTTACAAAATCCTCAATGCTGGAATCCATCAGGCAGGATTATGTCCGTACCGCACGTGCAAAAGGTGCAGCAGAAAATATAGTCATCTGGAAACACGCGCTTAAGAACGCATTACTTCCGGTTATCACCAATATAGGTCTGAGCTTGGGAAGTCTTATAGCCGGAGCAGTTGTTGCAGAAAAATTGTTTTCTATTCCTGGCATCGGAAGCTTGATCGTAGACCGTATCACCTATAAGGATGAGCCTGTTATCATAGCGGGTACCATAATGATTGCGGTGTGCTTCACGATCGTCATGCTGATAGTTGACTTGATATATGCGTATATAGATCCCAGAATAAGGGCGAAGTATGCCAGGACAAAGGAGTGACACTATGGAAAATATGACATCGCTTTCCACTCAAAACAGTCAAATTTCATTTAAAAAGCAGAGTCAGGCAAAGGAAATATGGCGTAGATTCAAGAAAAGCAAAGGTGCCGTTATCGGGTTGGTCATGCTTGCCATAATTCTTTTGGTTCTCATTTTTGCTGATTTTATTGTTCCCTATGACATGGTGAGCAAACAGGAGCTTGTAAACAAGCTGAAAGCACCGTCGGCCCAGCATCTTTTCGGCACCGACTCTTACGGCCGTGATGTTTTTGCCCGTGTAGTACACGGCGGGAGAACCTCACTTCTGATTGCAGTGTTGGCTACAATCTCATCCTGTCTTTTCGGGAGTGCACTGGGTGCTATTGCAGGTTATTTCGGCGGAAAAGTAGATAACATTATTATGAGGACTCTGGACATTTTCATGTCGGTACCTGATATTCTTTTTACAATGGCCGTTGTATTTGCACTTGGTGCAAACTTTACCAATCTGCTTATTGCGCTTACCCTGGCATACTTTACAAATTACGTTAGACTTGTCCGTTCGCAGGTCCTGAACCTTGCGGAGCAAGATTACGTAGAAGCCGCCAGAGCCGGTGGTTCAGGCAGTGCACGTATTATAATATCCCATATCATACCTAATGCTATGGGGGTCATAATTGTAAATACCACCCTTAATATTGCCAAGATCATTCTGTACGAATCCACCCTGAGCTTTTTAGGCTTGGGAATGCCGCCACCGGCGCCGGAATGGGGTTTGATGCTTGCCGAAGCGCGTGAATTCATGCGTACTGCGCCGCATTTGCTGTTATTCCCGTCATTGGCAATTGTATTGACAGCATGCTCCGTTAACCTGATCGGTGACGGAATGCGTGATGCGCTGGATCCGCATTTGAAGTCATAATTTACGGCATTTGAAAGGAATGTAAAGCTATGAATGAACTAGTTTTGGATATTAAAGACTTATCTGTCATTTACAAGACCGACCTGGAAACAGTTAAAGCAATCAATGGCATCGATCTGAGGATCGGCAAGGGTAAGACCCTGGGACTTGTAGGCGAAACCGGAGCGGGGAAAACCACCACTGCCCTGTCCATACTTCGTCTGCTCCCCAGTAATACAGGAAAGGTCCTGAGCGGCTCTATAAAATTTAATGATGAAGACATACTCACCCTGGATGAAAGCAGAATGCGTGAGATCCGCGGTGACAAAATAGCGATGGTTTTCCAGGATCCCATGACAAGCCTGAATCCTGTTATGACAGTAGGCGAACAGATTGCTGAAGCGATAATACTGCATAACAAGGGGATAAGCAAGGAGGAAATAGAAAAGCGTGTTGAAGAAACACTCGGTATGGTAGGGATACTTCCATCAAGAAAAATTGAGTATCCTCATCAGTTTTCCGGCGGCATGAAGCAGCGTGTAGTCATTGCAATGGCTCTTGCCTGCGAGCCTGAGCTGCTGATAGCCGATGAGCCGACAACTGCTCTTGATGTAACGATACAGGCACAGGTGCTCATGATGATCAAAAAGCTGAGAGACCGGCTTGGGACTTCAATGCTTATGATAACTCACGACTTGGGAATTGTTGCGAAGATCTGCGATGATGTTGCAGTCATGTATGCAGGAGAGATCATTGAGGCCGGAACCGTAGAAGATATATTCCTGGGTAAAAAGCATCATCCGTACACCGAAGGTCTTTTTGGTTCCATTCCGAGTCTGGATTCCCGCTCGAAAAGGCTGACGCCTATCCCCGGGCTTATGCCGGACCCGACGAATCTGCCCGAGGGCTGTGTATTCGCTCCAAGGTGCAAGCACTGTATGGATATCTGTACAAAAGAGCACCCAAAGCACATTACTGATGGTACACATTCCTTGTGCTGTCATTTATTCAGCGAAAAGCTGAATGCAGAACAGATGGGGGGTAAGAACGGCAATGGACAATAACAGGACTCCACTGATTGAAACGGTAGATTTGAAAAAGCTTTTCAAGCTGAATGGCGGAGCCAAGCTGCATGCTGTAGATGGGATAAATCTCAAGATATATCCCGGTGAAACAGTGGGTGTAGTAGGTGAATCAGGCTGCGGGAAAAGCACCCTGGGCAGGACTATACTAAGGCTGATCGAGCCTACCTCAGGGAAAATTTTATATAACGGACAGAACATTATGGAGCTCAGACCGGGTAAGGTACGCGAGCTTCGCAGGGACATGCAGATAATATTCCAGGACCCCTATTCCAGTATTGATCCGCGTAAATCGGTAATAGAGGTTATTGCGGAGTATATGTTTATCCATAGATTGTATAAAAACAGAATGGAGACTTACAACCGCGCTGCTGAATTAATGGATCTTGTCGGCTTGGCACGGCGGTATGCCAACTCCTATCCCCATGAGCTGGACGGCGGGCGTCGTCAGCGTATCGGGATCGCCCGTGCACTTTCGTTGAATCCCAAGTTCATTGTCTGTGATGAGCCGGTTTCGGCATTGGATGTTTCCATCCAGGCACAGATATTGAACCTGCTTATGGATCTTGGGGATGAGCTGGGTCTGACCTATATGTTCGTTACACACGACCTTAGCGTTGTTAAGCATATTTCAGACAAAATAATGGTCATGTATCTTGGCAAATGTGTGGAAATGGCATCCTCTGACGAGCTGTTCTCCAATCCGCTGCACCCCTATACCAAGGCGTTGCTTGCGGCAATACCTGAGCCGGATCTTTCCAAAAGGGATGTTGAGTTCACGGTCATCAAGGGAGAGGTAAGCAGTCCAATAAATGTAAAGCCGGGCTGCAGATTTGCCAAACGCTGTGATTTTTGCTATGAGAAATGTACAGGTACAGACCCTGAGCTGCTTGAGGTCTCACCGGAGCATTTTGTATCCTGCTTCCTTGTAAATGAAAGGGGTAATAAATTATGATTATTGGAGTTCCTAAGGAGAACAAGCATAATGAATTCAGAGTAGCTGCCGTTCCTTCCTCGGTTTCTGTGTTGACAGGGAAAGGCCACACTGTTTATGTAGAGTATGGAGCTGGAGCCGGCAGCGGTTTCCCGGACCAGGCTTATATTGAAGCAGGCGCTCTGATGGCTGAGAAAAAAGTAGTATACGAAAAAGCGGAGCTTTTGTACAAAGTAAAAGAGATAGAAGCTGCGGAATACAATATGCTTCGGAAGGGTCAGATAATATTCACATATCTGCATTCCAACGCACACCTGGAAATGACAAAGGAGCTGCTTGACAGAGGTGTTATTGGTATTGCCTATGAGGACGTGGATGATGATGATTCGGAATTTCCGATGTTAAGCCCTATGAGTATCCTTGCCGGTAAAGGCGGGTTTCTTGCAGCACTGTATTTTTCACAGGCTGTCCATGGGGGAGCAGGGCTGCTTCTGAACCGGAGCACCGGTGTAGCGACTCCGCGGATATCCATAATAGGCTGCGGCTATTCCGGTATAGGTGCTGCGGAGCTTGCCGCGTCCTTTGGAAATAAGGTCACAATGCTTGATGTAAGCAGCAAGGCAATGGAGAGGGCAAAAGCAAAGCTTCCTGTGAATGTGGAGTTCCTACACTCCAATCGTGAAAATCTGGAGCTGTGCCTGAAGGAATCGGATGTAATCATCAACTGCATACTTTGGGACAAGACCCGCAAGGATCATCTCATATACAGGGAGGACCTGCGTATGATGAAGCCCGGAGCTATGATCGTCGATGTTGCATGTGATGATGCAGGCGCTGTTGAAACCTGCCGTTCCACAACCCATGATGAGCCTGTTTACTATGAAGAAGGCATAATACATTATTGTGTTGATAATATTCCTTCCGGGTTTTCACGCACTGCTTCAGTTATGCTTTCGGCTGCAACACTTCCTTATTTAATTGCTATGGCAAACAACGGTGTTGAGGCTGAATTGCTGGAAAATCCCCATCTGCGCAGGGGTCTGACCTTCTATTACGGCGACCTGACCCTTAAAGAGACAGCCTGCAAGCATGGGCTTGAGTATACCGATCCCATGGAGGCTATTGCAAGGCATGATTGTGCAAAGCGTAACTGCAAAATAGACGTTATTACAAGAAAAGGGGAATAAATATGATATTTGGAATTTTAAAAGATATTAAAGAAGGCGAAAATCGTGTCGTAGTTACTCCTGTTGAAACGGCTTCAATCGTTGCAGACGGACATAAAGTTCTTGCACAAAGGGATTGCGGTATCAGAAGCGGGTTTACAAATGAGCAGTACAGCAAGGCGGGAGCTGAAATAGTTGACACTATGGAAGAAATGTACCAGCGCTGCGATATGCTCGTAAAGGTAAAGGAAATTGAAAAGTCCGAGTACGGACTGCTCAGGGAAAACCAGATTATCATGACCTGCATCCATCCTGCCGGCCACCCGGAGGAGGTACAGGCATTACTTGATAAAAAAGTCATAGCTTTTACTGCAGAGGACTGCCACAGGTACGGTTCACCCAATTGTGAAGCGGCCGGTAAACAAGGTGCATTATTCGGCCTGGAATCCCTGCTGTCAATAAACGGAGGCAAGGGTAAATTCGTAAGCGGCCTGGCCGGAGCGCCGGGAATCAGGGCGGTCATTCTTGGGGCAGGAGTGGTCGGAAAGTCTGCATTGCAGGTTCTCCAGTGCCTGGGTGCCTGGGTTACCGTACTGGATATCAACCTGGCTGCACTGCGTGAAGTGGGTAATATTTATCATGAACGCGTCAATACAATGTTCTGTACTAAGGAAGCAATTATAGAACTGCTGCCTGAAACAGACCTGGTTATAAATTGTGTAAGATGGCCAAAACAGCGCAAGGATTTCCTTATAGACAAAGAGATGCTTAAGCTGATGGAACCCGGATCTGTATTGGTCGATATCAGCAACGATGATCCCGGAGCAATTGAGAGCAGCCATGAGACACATCATGATAATCCGCGTTATGTGGTCAATGGTGTTGTGCATTACTGCGTCAGCAATATACCCGGTGCCATTGCCCAGTCGACCTCCATTGCATATGCTGCGGAGATGCTGCCATATTTCAGAAGCATTATGAATGACGGAGTGGCGGAGGCCTGTGTAAAGGACGGCTATATAAGGCGCAGCCTGACTGCGTATAAAGGCTATCTGACCCATGAGGAAACAAGCGGAATCCAGAACAGGCCGTGGATCCGTCCTGAAGAAATACTAGGGATCAAGGACCGGGAGCTGGATTATGCTCCGCCTACCACCTCAACCAGATCAGAAAATTTTATCTGTGATATAGAGTGTGCAAAATAATAGTTAACTGATTGTAAGCGTATCCCCTCTATTTTTGTTAAGAAGTATCGCAACACTTCTGGTCAAGTGTTTATGCGGTACTTCTTCTTTATTGCCGGATATTGTATGAAAAAGGTTCAGCCTTTCCCCGGATGAGGGATAGCCGTAAATACATCAGGGGAAGACCGGAAGCTGGAAGGCGTCATCCTTTAATTATGTTAAAATTCACACAATTCCAACAGAATATCGCACAAATATATGACAATTCCTGTGAGATTTTCCATTATAATTATGATATGCATATATGCATCAAATAAGCTGCAAAAGGATAGACATGCTTTTGCGGCTTGTTTTGCATAAATAGAAGGAGGTAGGGAAATGGGAAAGAGTAAAGCAGTATTGTCATTATTTCTATGCATTCTTATAGTAGCAGGAGCTCTCAGCGGCTGCAGCGGCCAGGCTGCAGGACAGAGCTCCCCCGCGGGAGCAGAGGCAAAGGATGCCAAACAGATTTTCACAATGCCCATGTCTGATTTTGAAAGTATGGACCCGCAGATGGGAACCTCAAGCGAGGTCTGTCGTACTTCCATACAAATGTTCAGCCGGCTCTTCAAATACGACGACAAGGGCGAGGTGGTACCTGACGTTCTGACCGGGATGCCGCAGGTATCCTCAGACGGACTTGTTTACACCTTTGAACTGAGACCGGATGTAAAGTTCACAGACGGCGAGGTTATGAAGAGCTCCGACGTCAAGTTCACCTTTGACAGGATGTTCCTTCCCGAGACAAAGGCCATAAACGGCTGGGTCATAGACATGATCAAGGGCGCCGCGGATGTGGAGGACGGTAAGTCTAAGGAATTGTCGGGAGTCAAGGTAATAGACGATACAAGGTTTGAAATCACTCTTGAAAAGCCATATGCTCCATTTATACAATGCCTTGCTACGCCATACGTATCCATTTTCCCCGAAAAGGCATGCAGAGAAGCGGGGGAAAATTGGGGAAGGGAGCCTGTGGGTTCAGGACCTTTCAAATTGCAGTCCTGGGTAAAGGGAGAGAAAGTAGTACTGCTGAAGAACCCCGATTACTTCGGGGAACCGGCGAAGCTGGAGGAGATACATTTTGTAGTTATGGAGGACCCGACGACCCAGGAGCTTGAGTTCAAGAATGGAAACCTGGACCTGATATATATCAACAGCGACAAGATCGCCCAGTATAAGGA
>JAEXXN010000485.1 GCA_023405875.1 Bacillota bacterium
AATGACCTGTTTCTATTCTTTCGTTCTTTGCGTCAATTATACATGTGGAATCCAAGCAGAATCCTACAGGAAACATTTTAACACAAAGAGCTATAAAATACAATAATGGGATATTTACTATATCCCATTATTGTATTACATATTTTTAGTTTGTATAGCCTCGTTATAGGTTGAAAAACGCATCCATACCTAAATATTTTGACATTGTATCCAAGCCTTCTTCAATCCTTAACAGTTGATTGTACTTCGCAACCCTGTCAGTTCTTGATGGAGCTCCTGTTTTTATCTGTCCGGCATTAACTGCTACAACAAGGTCAGCTATTGTGACATCCTCTGTTTCACCTGAACGGTGGGATATAACAGCGGTGTAGCCTGCACGGTTGGCCATCTGTATAGCGTCCAAAGTTTCAGTCAGTGTTCCTATCTGATTTACTTTTATAAGAATCGAATTACATACTCCAAGCTTTATACCCTTTGCCAATCTTTCAGTATTTGTAACAAAGAGGTCATCTCCGACCAACTGAATCTTTCCGCCCAGTTTTTCAGTCATAAGCTTCCAGCCGTCCCAATCCTCTTCAGCCATACCGTCTTCGATAGAAATTATAGGATATCTGTCAACGAGGTCAGCCCAATATTCAACCATTTCTTCCTTGGACTTCATAAAGCCTGACTTCCAGAAGAAGTATTTGCCTTCTTCTCCCTTGGCTTTGGCTTCTTCATACATTTCTGTGGATGCAGGGTCCAAGGCTATGAAGAATTCTTTGCCAGGTTTGTAGCCGGCCTTGTTTATAGCCTCAACGATAACCTGGAGAGCCTCCTCGTTTGACTTGAGATTCGGCGCAAAGCCGCCTTCATCTCCTACAGCAGTGTTGTAGCCCTTTGCCTTAAGTACCGACTTAAGGTTGTGGAACACCTCGGCACACATTCTCAGCGCTTCCCTGAAGCTGTCTGCTCCAACAGGCATGACCATGAATTCCTGGATGTCTACGTTATTATCGGCATGCTTTCCGCCGTTTAATATATTCATCATTGGCACAGGCAGAGTCTTGGCATTTACGCCCCCAACATACTGATAAAGCGGAAGTCCAAGTGCCTCAGCAGCTGCATGTGCTGCAGCCAGTGAAACACCAAGCATTGCATTTGCACCGAGCTTTGCTTTGTTGGGAGTTCCATCCAATTCTATCAGTGCTTCGTCTATTGCCACCTGGTCAAGAGCATTCATTCCGATAATCTCAGGTGCAATTATTTCATTTACGTTATTAACTGCTGTAAGTACACCTTTTCCAAGATATCTTGATTTGTCGCCATCCCTGAGCTCTACAGCCTCAAAAGCTCCTGTGGATGCTCCCGACGGAACTGCAGCCCTTCCCAGCGCTCCGCCCTCCAGCTCAACCTCTACCTCTATGGTCGGATTTCCTCTTGAGTCCATTATTTCTCTTGCAAATATATCTGTTATAACTGTCATTGATCTTTATCCTCCTTTTATTTATAATTAACTATTTTAGAAAACTCAGCAGCATCAAGGCTTGCTCCGCCTACAAGAGCTCCGTCTATTTCGGGCATGCTCATAAGCTCCTTTGTATTTGAGGACTTTACACTGCCTCCGTACAATATTCTGGTCCTGTCGGCAACCTCCGGGCCAAGTATTTCAGCCAGCTGCTTTCTTATAAAGCCTATGACCTCATTTGCATCCTGGCTGGTTGCTGTTTTGCCGGTACCGATGGCCCAAACCGGCTCATAAGCTATTATCAGGTCCTCCAGATCCCTGCCCTTCAGACCCTCCAGGCAGCCCTTCACCTGTGAGGCTATTATATCAAAGGTAGTTCCGGCTTCTCTCTGTTCAAGAGTTTCTCCTACACAAACAATAGGTTTTAGTTTATGGTCCAGTGCAGCCGTTACTTTCTTATTTATTTCCGGATCGCTTTCATTAAAATACTGCCTGCGCTCCGAGTGCCCCAATATAACGTACTCCACCTTCATATCCTTCAGGAATACCGGGGATATCTCACCTGTATATGCCCCGCTCTCCTTGTAATACATATTCTGGGCTCCAACGCCTATGTTGCCGGCCCCCGTGGCCTTTACAACTTCATTGAGGCATATGAAGGTGGGGCATACTACTACCTCTGGAGCGGCTCCTTTTACAAGAGGTATAAGGTCTTCCACCAGCTTGACCGCCTCACTTACAGTCTTGTTCATTTTCCAGTTTCCAGCTATTACCGGTCTGCGCATTTTCTACACCTCGCATTACATTATTCCTTACGCTACGCCCTTCTACTTTTCATCTATCACTGCAATACCCGGGAGTACTTTTCCCTCAAGAAATTCCAGGGAAGCCCCTCCACCGGTGGAAATATGGGTTATCCTGTCGGCAAAACCAAGCTGTTCAACAGCTGCAGCGGAATCTCCTCCACCTACAATAGTTGTACCCTTACATTCAGACATTGCTTCGGCAAGTGCAAAGGTTCCTTTTGCAAAGTTGGGCATTTCAAATACTCCCATTGGCCCATTCCACACTACAGTCCCGGCATTCCTTATAATATCCGAAAACACTTCTCTTGTTCTCTCGCCAATATCAAGTCCAAGCTGATCCTCGGGTATCATATCTGCAGTTACCGTTTTCCTTTTCGCATCATTATTGAATTCCGGCGCTACTACTATGTCAATGGGAAGCAACAGCTTCAGGTGATTCTTCTTTGCTTTCTTCAGTATTTCGCCCGCCAGCTCCACCTTGTCCGCTTCAAGTATCGACTTGCCTATTTCATAGCCCATTGCTTTATAGAAGGTAAAAGCCATGCCTCCCCCGATAAGAAGTGCGTCGACCTTATCCATCAGGTTTTCTATTACTCCGATTTTATCAGAAACCTTGGCGCCGCCCAATATTGCTATGAATGGCCTTTCCGGCTCAGCCAGCGCCTTGCCCATTATGTCAAGCTCCTTCTTTATCAGGAACCCTATGGCAGAAGGCAGATGGTCCGCCAGTCCGGCGGTTGTAGCATGTGCTCTGTGGGCTGT
>JAEXXN010000488.1 GCA_023405875.1 Bacillota bacterium
TTGTGATCCCGCTGTTTATGATACCTTCCAGCTCATCAGCCAGTAGGAGCACGTCTGAGTTCAATATCTGCGTTCTACAGGAAGCAAGGCTTATCACCCTGAAAACTTTCCTTTTCTCGTCCATTATACCATAATCTGATGTTTTGCACCCTCCCATTTGATTGCAGTCCCTCTTCTGCATGGATACCGGACAGTATTCAGTGGTCATGACCGGCATATATCCGTATACGACAGCTTCTACAGCGGCCGTACACCGGTCGCTGATATCCCTTATCTGTGCCAGCGTCAGCTCGGGAGATAGGCCTATCACTTCCGCTCCCTCAGAGGAAAAATGGTTCGCCGTTACAGAATTGAATACATTAACGCTATAGTTTATCCTCAGCCTTTCAAGCTCCAGGCGCCTGGCCAGCTCCAGTTGCCCCGCCGCTGATATCACAAGTCCGAAGCCCGGTAAACCGGCTTTGCCGATTATTTTCTCCAGCCTGCTTTGATGCCTCTGAAGCTCCATTTCCCGGACTACATTAGGAAGTACATAAAACAGGCTTTTGCCTTTGCTGCTGAAAATTTCCCAAAGCTTAACCGCATCGGCTGCAATATCCCCCTCATATATATCACTCAGAAGATAAACGGTATCCGCTCCTGAATTCAATGCCGCCTCCGCCGCTTCCCTGCTTCTGACTCCGGCTATATATTCCGGGGCTTCTCCTTTTACCGCTTTTTTCACCGGCAGCATGCCCCGGACCGCTTCCGCACCCTTTACCTGAATATCCGGCCTGTCATGGGTTGCCGAGCGCTTCTCCGAGAGCAGCTCCAATACTTGCCTCCGCATACGGTTGATCTGTTTTACCGGCATGAAGCAGTTGTCTTCTATTATTGCCTCTTTTACTTCTATGAGATAAGGAGTATCGCCGGTTTTTGCCAGCTGCTCCAGCACCTTTTCAATTGAAGTAGGGGCCTTGACTGCTGCTTCAACCTTGTCTGCGTCTGTATAGCTGACTGTATTGCCGTCACTGTCCTTCACAGTAATCACAGGATTTTCTCCGAGCTTTACAACCAGCCTGCATTCTACAGGCAGCTTCCTCCTGTTCTCAGGGGAATATTCTTCCCGGGCCTTTCTGTTCAACACACTGTCAAAGGTCTTGTTTACCCTGTCCCCTGCTTCAACCCTGTCCCTGATGAATATTTCAGCAGTTTCACCCTGCTTTGCAGTTTTTACAAGCTGACCTTTGACCCTTATGCCGCTGATTATAGTCCCTATACTTCTGCCCCTCGGTGATATTATCTCTATCCCGTCACCGTCGTTCAGATATCCGGCCTCAAGCTTTACGGCTGCCATGTCTCCTTTCTGCCCTGACACTCTTCCCAGCAGCACACCCCTGTTGTCAGGCCGTTCTATACTTACAATTTCCCCGTTTCTTTTTCCGAACAAATACCCTTCGGTGAATTCCCTGTTGAAGGCGCTTTTAAGCTCATACTCCGCTTCAGGAGCTGCATTTCCCGGCCCTCCCGCTATCCTGTCCAGGGCATCCCTATAATGCTTAACTACTATTGCCACATATTCGGGCTTTTTCATCCGTCCTTCTATTTTCAGGGATCTTACTCCTGACCGGGCCAATTCCTCAAGCCTGCCATAGGTATTCAGATCTCTGGTACTCAGAATGTGCTTGCCTTGATTTTCCTCCTCAACCTTCCCTGTATCGAAATTGCAGAAGGAATACTTTCTCCTGCAAGGCTGCGCGCACCTTCCCCGGTTTCCGCTCCTTCCGCCTATCAGGCTGCTCATAAGACACTGGCCTGAATAGCTTACGCAAAGCGCCCCATGTACAAACACCTCTACCTCTGCTCCGGAATTTTCTGCAACTTCCCTGACCTCAGCCAGTGACAGCTCTCTTGCCAGCACTATCCTTTTTGCTCCCATTGAAGCATAATACCTGGCTCCGGCGGCATTATGCACTGTCATTTGTGTGCTGCAGTGCAGCTCCAGTCCTGGAAATATTTTTGCAGCCAGCTTCAGGAGTCCGATATCCTGCACTATTATTGCATCCACCCCTATTTTATAAAGAAAGCCTATATATTCCAGAGCCTCTGTCAATTCCCGGTCGGACAGAAGAATATTGATGGTTACATATACCTTTACACCTCTTATATGAGCAAAGCCGACAGCCCTTGCCAGGGTTTCCCCGTCAAAGTTGTCAGCAAAAGCTCTTGCATTGAATTTATTTCCGCCCAAATAAACAGCATCAGCACCACTTTCAACAGCAGCAGCTAATGCTTCGAAATTTCCGGCAGGCGCTAGAAGTTCAATTTTATTCATCATGTTCACATCCAATTTTAAATGCTAAGCATTTTCGGGCAATATACAATAGACAATAGGTCCAAACCAGGCTTGGAAGCCATTTCCTGAAAGCCTACCGCCCATCGCCGCGTATGCTGATATGCCTCTATATATTATTTACCCTATTGTTCCTGTTTTTATCTATTCTTTTTATTTTTACATCATCCAGCTCTTTCTTGGTCTTGAGCAGTTCTATCTGATTCTCAAAAAGCTTGGTCTGCACATCATTTATCGTATCCTTGGAGACATCCAGCTCACATTTCAGGTCCTTCAGCTCTTCCTGGGCCTTTGCCCACTCCCTGCTTATCTTACCCAGCTCTATCTGAGATCTTGTGTATTCGCCCTGCATTTTGTTGTACTGTTCCTTGATTGCTTCAAGCTCCTGTCTCAGCTCATTAAGCTCCTCAAAGGGCCTCTGCATTTCTCCCTGGATGCTTTCCAGCTTCTCAGACGCTTCCGAATATTCCTCCTGGGCTTTGTAAAGTGCATCTGCCAGATTCAGCGCAGTAAGCACCGCAACCATGGTTGAGTTATACCTGTAATTGCTCCTGGCAATCTCCCTCATTATCTTGTCGACTCTATCTGCAAGGTCCTGGACATATTCTTCTGATTTTTCCGCAACCATTACATACTCAGTATCAAATATGTTGACTCCTATCTTTTTCTTTTCGGCCATATATTACAACTCCTTCGGGGTATTAATTCCATTTCAGCAATAACAATCATATCTTTAATAGTATTCTTCAAAAAATATAAATTTCCCTTCAATTTTTTACAAATACATAAAATTATTGTCTGATACTCTGTAATACCTGAACCTTGCATTGCCCGGGGAGGAATTAGGTTTTACAGAGTACTACTCACCCCAAATGGCCTCAGACACATCTACCCGAGCTATTCTTGAAGCAGGATACAGGCTGCTTGCAACTCCTGCAGCACCTGAAAAGGCCGTCGCCGCGAAAAATGAAGCCATAGAGAAGCTTCCGGGTAAATTGATGAAGCTCCCGATATAATTTCCCGCAGCAGCTCCCAATACCAGCCCCAGTGCACCGCAACAGGTACAAATGACCAGAGCTCTGTAGACGATATCATATTGTAGCTCCTTTATACCTGCGCCGAAAAACCTGTATAGGCCTATTTCACGCTTCCTCTCCTGTATGGAAAGGAGCAGGGCGTTCATTACCCCTGCACACCCTGCAGCAAAGCCTATGGTTGCAGCGACAACAGCAAAAACAAGATATCTGTCCGCAAATCCCTCCACCTGAGGCAGCTGCTTGTACTCTTCAATATCGTATACCCCCCCGGCCTCATGCTCCTTCTCAAGGAAATGGCCCAGCTTCGCTGCCG
>JAEXXN010000492.1 GCA_023405875.1 Bacillota bacterium
GGAGATACCTGGGATAAATTATATTCTACCAGCTTACTGACGATATAATCTCCATCTATTTTTTCACACTCTTTTATTAAATAATTTCCCATAGGTAATACCTCCGAAAATTATGAAATTTTACCTTCTTCGTCTTAAAACAAATATAGCATACAAAATAATTTTACCACGTACCACCCTGACTTTGTCAATTCCTTATTAATTCGCTATTTATTCCTTATTAATCCCTTATTTGTTCGCTATTAAATTTTTCACTCAAGATATCTTATATCCCCAGAAGTACTATCCTCATACTGTTTTTCTATTTGATAAGAACGAATACGCTTTGCCCCACTGCCTATAACTGCGGTACCTGCCACTACCGACTGGGGAATCAGAATGCTTTATCGAAAGAATCCAGTTATCAGGAATAATAGCTTCCTTTGAATTTATATAGTAAAATATAAATGTACAGTATTTATATAATCCGGAGAGGAGGTCAAATTAATGAGGATCTGCAGCAGGTGTCAATGTGAAATGGTCGAAGGCTTTGATGTCAAAGTAGAAGGCGCGGGCTACGGCATTATAATTGCTTCGGGTACCGGTGTTTTCTCCGACAGACTTGAAAAACCCAAGGTTTCAATTTGTCCTCAATGCGGTGAAATATCTTTTTACATTAAAAATTTAGATAAGCTTTCAAAAAACCGGTAAGCTCCGGATTATGGGCATAATATGAGGCAAAGCATGGGATTCTTTTGCCGGAGGTGATACAATTGAGACGTTTAAGCCTCTTATTTATTTCAGGGCTTTTTCTGCTTTTTCTTTTCCCCGGATGCAGCGCCGGGCCTTTACAGGAAGGAGCTATGAAAAGCAATGAGAACCGGAGCAATTTGCCTGAAACGGCGACAGACCGTCAACGGCTGCTGGCGGATCTGACCAATGACCAGGAGGAAGAGATAATTCTCGGGCCATCCCTGTTGTCAACTCCAGAGGTATTGAATGAAAAACTCGGAGGGCCCTTGACGGTTTATTCCGCAGACGGCCAGGTCCTGCTTGATACGGCCAGGTCCTGCTTGATAAGGAAAATGGAGTCCTTTCGGTTGCAGGGACCTACGACGCGGGAGCCGGGTACCCTGTTCTGCTTGTCACGCTGTGGGGCGGCGGGTCTATGGGTATGTACTACGGAGCATATTTATACGATACCGATACCGGCGAGCTTCAACAGCTTAAATGGGACAATTCCGAGTTTGCAGTTGGTGAATTGACTGACGACGAACCGGGGAGCATCGTTATCCGGAACCGTGGTTTAAACGAAAAAGGCGAGTATGAGCCCTTTTACCAGCGTTGGGCTTTCGAGGACGGGCAAATGATGCCTGTTGAGAAATGGGATGCGGAGTGAGCAGGTATAGGTCAGTTCGAGGGCATACTGCAGGGGAGCTTGGCCCGGTATTCGGTCCAATATTAAAAGAGGCTGTCTCGTAGCAGCCTCTTTTAATATTACATCTTATGTATGGGTTAGATTTTTTTGAGGAACTTAATATCCCTACAAATTTAAATACACTTGGTGTATTTTTATTATAGCAATTGTATCTATGTTGTGCAATTATTGTCTATATTTTCATTGTATGGATATAAGTAAAATTAAAATTTCTATTGACTTGAAGAATTATTTGGATTATTCTGGTTGTAGAGGGAGGGAAAGGAATGGGAAGTAAAAGATACAATGATGATTTCAGAAATTGTGCGGTTACAATGGCAAAGAAAGAGATAGCCATATCTAAGACAGCAAAATATATAGGGGTTTCTCCGCAAACACTTACCAACTGGATAAAAGTGGATGAAAACAAGGAAAACCTTGAGAGTTAAAAGTTTCAGAGCTTGAAGAAAAAATAAAAAAATATGAGGAAAAATCTAAGGAGCAGGAAAAAGGAATTGAAAGCCTAAAGCAAGTAGCTATTGTCTTTGCCAAAGATGGAAAAGCGATGTAGTAATAGTTTAATATTCGATTTTTATTACTAGGTTGCTTAACTTCGCAATATAAGCAGTAGCCTAGTACAAAAATTTTATATATAAATTATTATACGGTTTGATTTAATTATCATAGACATACAAATTAATACTTACAAGTATTATTATAGGAAATATTATCAGATCTTGCAATAAAATGCTAAAGAATAAGTATAAATTTGTAGCAAATGTATAAAAAGGAGGTGAAAAAAATGGAGTTCTATGAGTCAATTTCCACTACCCTACTGCAAGAAGACATACCCTTTACCGAAGCCAACGAAAAAATTGGTAACCTCATAAGTGCCGCCATGCATCTGGATGCCGAGCTGGCAGAAAAGCACCGGCAGAAGGGGTATAAGAATTACGTCTTTTGTTCCCTGTATCCTATTGAAGCGGACAAGCAGTACAGGGCAGGCCGCGTCTACATATTCACAATAAGGAGCCTGGAGCGGAACTTCATAATAAAGATGAAGCAGCTTTTGCCGGAAGTTAAAAACAGCAGCTTCAAGGTCCTTGCATCGGAGGTGAAAATCTTCAAACAGCGGTATATATCTGAGCTTTATACCATTACACCGGCAGTAGCAACCGTAAACAATAGAAACTGGGTGGCAGGGGACGACTTCCTTTTGCTCCAGGAGCGGATTCAAATGAACCTGGAAAAGAAATACAAGGCTTTTTCCCAGGGAGAATTGAAGCCGACTCAAAGCTTCATACAGCATATAGAATTAGCAAACCAGAAGCCCATGAGAATAAAGTACAAAAATACCAGCCTTATGGGAAATAAATTTAGGATTTGCGTTAGTCAAGACTCAGTGTCACAAGACTTAGCATTTGTCGCTTTGGCTACGGGCATATTAGAAAAAAACTCCAGTTGTGGCTGCGGCTTTTGTTCAGCAAGATAGGAGGTGAGAAAAGGTTGATAAATGATTTGGTACAGCTTTTTAAAAAGGCCTATGAACGATTTGGGGATAGTATAATATTGGATTCATACCATCCAAAGCCAGGGTTATATATGAAAATAGACAAAGCCAGCAAACCTCAAAAGCTGGTAATTGGCAAAGAACGCCCGGAAGGGACTCCGGAGCTGTACAAGTGGTTCAGAGATAGAGATTATTGCAGCACCCTGGTGGATATGAACAAGTCGGTGGACCCCAAGAAAAAGATACACAGCAACAACTATCTCACGCTTTTCATGAAAAAAGACATTTTTCCAGGCGTGGGGGAGAATGCATTGGACAAAAGCGCGTTTGAGGAGAGGATAAAGCAGTATTTTGACATCCTTGCGCAGTCGGAGGAGAAAAATGGCGACAAAAAGGCCAAGGGGCTTATGGAATATGTGCCCGGACAAACAGACCGGACGGAAATAGAAAACAACAGGGATTATATATTGGATCATCTTGACTTCTTGATAGAAGAAATAAAAACCAAAGAATTTGAGGGCTATGTTTCATTGTTCTTTGATGCAGATATTTCTATCTATGAGCATGTGTGCAGGAAATACCTGGTCTCAAGGATATTCAATAAAAATACCTTCAACGAAAAATTCGGCAGTGAAATAATGGGCCTGTCCAATTACAACATGGGCTCCAATGACAAAAAGCCTTATCTGGAACTAAAGACTACCAAATACAAGGTTCCGTACCGGGTAACCGTAGAGGATGCCCTTATGACAAAAAAATTCTTCGATTGGCTGGGCTACCAGGAGGAGCGGGAGCTTCTTATCCCCTATGACTTCAGCTTTGAAGGAAAGCTTGAAAGCATAAAAAATATCAAAGTCCTAAATAACTGCTATTACTTGTACTTTACAAAGGGAAAAGAAATTACTATAGAGGATTTTGAATATCTGCCATGTTACAGAAATAAAATTGACTTTCAAATTTTAAATGTGCTGCAGGTAGGCAAAACCGAGGGGAATATCGTTCGCTTAGAGGATGACATATATCCGAGAACCAGAATGGAGCTGGAGGCTTACACTGACAAGTATTTTTTTAACGGCAGGTTGACAGGGAGTTATTTTCAGGAGCCCAAGATAAAAACCGGGGTTTTTTCGAAGAACCTGCAAAATCTTCTTTTAATCAGCAGAAAGGCCTTCCACAGCTTTTTCAGAAAAGCTATTGACGAAGACTTATACGGCATAATAGACAGAGTCAGCATAGCCATTGTAAAGGAACACTTGAGAAACGGCGAAGCTTATAAGGCTGCATGGGCATATAATTTGAGAGTAGGTTTTCTCAATTATTATTCGATAAAGGAGGAGAGAAAATGGGAGATCGATTAAGAGGTCTAATGGAGGGCCTAGAAAATAAAATATCATCTAAGGAAGCTGTGTTTTGTGAAAATGATGAGGAATTCTACTTCACAGCAGGACAGCTTGCCTATTTCATCCTGTCGAAAAGTGAAGCTAAGAAAAAGAACTTTGACATGGCAGAGCCCTTTTTAAGGGCAAAGGGAAGCTCCGAGATAAAGAAGCAGCTTAACTATATGTTTGATCGGTACAAGCATGCCATAAGACTATACGACACTTCCTTTAAAAATGCAATGAGCATGGTCCGGGCCTATGATGCGAAAGGAAGCTACAAAGAATATGAAGACATATTTATTGCAGGGCTTATGGCCAGAAATATGTTTTACAAATCCAGTGAGAATGGAATGGAGAAAGAGGAGGTAAAGAAAAATGAAGATGACAAATAGAGTATACGGAATCATTGGCATAAAAAGCGTGATGGCCAACTGGAATGCGGACTTTACCGGCAGGCCCAAGACCATCAGCAGCGGCGACATATTCGGTAGTGACAAAGCCCTTAAATACCCCATGAAGCGGATGTGGAACAATGAGGGAGAAAAGGTGCTGTATCTCAAATCCTACAAAATTGACAAAAAAGGCAAGGCGGATGAAAAGGATAAGCTGCAGCCCAGAAACTTGCAGGAAAGATACGAACTGATTTTTGCTCCTGCAAAGCTGGACGGCGGCAGTTCCTCCGATGAAGTTTTGAAAAACCTGTTTTCTGCCATCGACGTGATGAATTTCGGAGCGACCTTTGCGGAAGAAAAGCAGAACATCAGCATTACGGGAGCAGTTCAGATAAGCCAAGGCTTTAACAAATACAGGAATACTAGAATAGAGGTGCAGGACATCCTTTCTCCCTTCAGAAATGCAAACAAGGATGATGCCGATGCCTCCAGCCTAGGTACCAAGGTAATGGCCGACGAGGCCCACTATTTCTATCACTTTACCGTGAATCCCGAAAACTATCGTGAATACATAGGACTGGTGGAAGGCTTCGAGGGGTACACCAGGGAGGCCTATGAAAAATTTAAGGCTGCCGCTCTGGTTTCGGCAACGGCTTTCAATACCAACAGCAAGCTCGGCTGTGAAAATGAGTTTGCCTTGTTCATAGAATGCAAAGAAGAT
Organism: Bacillota bacterium; assembly: GCA_023405875.1. Taxonomy (GTDB): domain Bacteria; phylum Bacillota; class Clostridia; order Lutisporales; family Lutisporaceae; genus BRH-c25. The sequence goes on from JAEXXN010000492.1 coordinate 5,399, forward strand.
GAAAAGCTTTACCTGCCCGACCTGGCCCAGTATGTCGGATTTGAAAAGGGGACAGGCAAGGATACAATTGATATTACAGGATTGGACTTTCTGTCCGAATTTGAGAAGGCCATTTCAAATATTGAAATATACTACAACTCCTATACTACCACCTTGAATTCACACCTGAAGGCCCAGGAAAGAAACATATTTACGGGGGAAGTAGTGGAATGAGGGCGCTTACCTTTGAACTATCCGGGAAAACGGCCTTCTATAAAAAGCCCGATGTAAACAGCTTTGCCTATTTTACTTACGGGCATATACACCGGATAGCCCTTATGGGGATTCTGGGGGCTATAATCGGGCTTGGGGGCTATAATCAGCAAGACAGGGATGGTGCGGAGGCGGATACCTATCCCGAATTTTACGAAAAACTAAGGGGAATCAAGGCTGCTATCGTACCCATGCCGCAGAAAAGCAAGGGCTATTTCAGCAAAAAACTTCAAGTGTTCAACAATAGCGTGGGATATGCCAGCAAGGAGGAGGGCGGCAACCTTATTGTCAGGGAGCAGTGGCTGGAAAACCCGACATGGAGAATTTACATATTGGATGATGATTCCGTGGATAAGGCGCTGTTTGACAAGCTTTCGGATTATTTGTTGAACAGCAGGTGCGTGTATCCGCCTTATCTGGGAAAAAACGATCATCCAGCATGTATACGGGAGTGCCGGATGGTTGAGCTTCAAGGGCTGAAGAATGAAACCTCCATTCAATCGGTGTTTTTGCTGAAGAAGGCAAAGTTAGGAGAATTTACCTTTGATGCTTCTGCAATCTATATGTTCAGGGAAATGGCCCCTGTGGCATTGAACAGCCGGCTGAATTTCTATGAATATGAGGAAATATGCCTGACAAACCTGGAAATTGAAAACATCAGGGATATGAAAAACATCTATGTTCACGATGGGCTTGTACTGTCATTTTTCTGATGCCACGGGCAACATCCGGGAGAGTATATCGGAAGCACCCCAGTATACTCTCCCAAAACGATAAGGAGAGATGATAAGATTTGAGAAATGTCAAGCTTCTGGATATAAATACCTATGTGGAGCAGGCAGACAAGATATACGCTCATAAAGGAGAAGGAGGCCGGAAAGAGACACTCCCGGAA
>JAEXXN010000509.1 GCA_023405875.1 Bacillota bacterium
GATATAATAAACAGTGAAAAGGCTGAAGAAAACTTCAAAAGCATGGCACAGCAGGAGCTGGTCAAGATTGTGGCATTGACTGAAAAGGAAATGATTATAGAGAACCTGATAGTAGCCAGGGGCTTTAATGATGCCCTGGTATTCCTGACTGATGACTCAGCCACTGCAATAGTGGAGGCAAAAGAACTGACTTCCGCCAATGTAGCACAGATTCAGGATATAATTGTAAGAAAGACAAAATTGGATGCCAAGGATATAAAAATAATGAAGAAAAATTAAAATACATTATGATCAGGAGATACTGCCGATACTTGACATTTGCTACAATCAATTTATGTATGGCTGATTGATCCCTGTTTGTGCTTGAATAAATGCGGCATTACTGTATAATATAATAATGTCGGATAAAACATAATTACATACATTTGTAAATATATTTTGCTTTTGTTATAATTAGTACATAAAGCCATACTATAACAAGGGGGTTCAGCAATTGGAAAAGGAGATTAAATTGGATAAGTACGGTAATGTCAAGATTGCGGATGATGTGGTTGCTGTCATTGCTGACATCGCAGCAAGGGAAGTCCAGGGGGTATCCTCCATGAGCGGAGGAATAGCCGACAGCATAACAGGTATATTGGGAAAAAAGAACCCTTCAAAGGGTGTCAAGGTAGAGGTCGGAGAGAAAGAAGCAGCTATTGACCTTTACATAATTGTAGAATATGGTGTTAGGATACCTGATGTTTCCTGGCAGATACAGGAGAATGTGAAGAAAGCTGTTGAGACGATGACAGGTCTTACAGTGGTGGAAGTAAACATCCACATTCAGGGAGTGAACCTGGAGAAGGAAATAAAGGAAGAAGAGAATCCGGAAGTGAAATCCAAATAGATTATTTTTGACTAACCCTCTTATAAAGGTGTGACGCCTTCAGGGGGTTAGTTTAAATATATGCAAAAGAAGAGTAATATTTCAGCGAAATTTGAATCAGCTTTGTCAGGGGTCTTTCGCGAAATATATAGGAGGGCTTATGAGTAGAAGGCTTGCAAGGGAATCTGCAATTAAATTTCTCTTCAGTATCGACTTTAACAAGGAAGAAAATCTTGAAGAAATGCTCGAGGATTTTTTTGATGCGGCACAGGAGCAGAAAAATGATGAATATCAGGAAGTATTGAGCAGCAATGATATTGAATATGCTGAAGAAGTAATCAAGGGAACTATAGAGAAGCTTCAGACCATAGACAAATTGATCCAGGGAAATATAACCGGATGGACCAAGGACAGGATAGTAAAGGTTGATCTGGCTGTGTTGAGGCTCGCTTTATATGAAATACTGTTCAGAGATGATATTCCCGACAGTGTTGCGATAAATGAAGCCATAGAGCTTGCGAAAAAATACAGTACAGACGAGTCGGGCAGCTTTGTAAACGGAGTACTTGGGAAGATTGTGAGAGAATCCCGGCCCAAGGGTGAATGACATGTACTGCCTTGGTATAGATACCAGCTGCTATACGACCTCACTGGCTGTGGTGAATGAGGCTTTGGAGCTTTGCTATGAAGGCAGGGTGATTCTTGAGGTACCTGAGGGAGCGAGGGGCCTCAGACAATCTGATGCCTTTTTTCAGCATTCAGGAAACCTGGACCTGCTTATGGAACAGTGTATGAAGGTGATTTCTGCGGATTCCATAAGCTGTGTTGCTGTAAGTACAAAGCCCAGACGAGCTGAAGCTTCATATATGCCTGTTTTTTTAGCAGGGGTGCATACCGCAAAAACAATCGGTTCTCTTCTGAAGCTTCCGGTAATTGAAGTGACTCACCAGGAAAGCCATATACAGGCAGGCTTGTGGTCCTGCAACCAACCTGTAGATACTGATTTTATGGCATACCATGTCTCTGGAGGTACTACCGGGCTTCTGAAGGTAAGCGGGAACGGGCACCTGGAGATCAATGAAATCGGAGGCAGCAGTGATTTGAATGCAGGACAGTTCATTGACCGTATAGGTGTGGCGCTGGGAATGAAATTTCCATGCGGGCAGGAAATGGACAAACTGTGTATTGCTTACGAAACTAAAGGAATAGATGTTCCTATAAGTATAGACGGATGCTTTATGAGCTTCTCAGGACCTGAGACTCATGTTCAGAGGCTTATCGGGAAAAGGAAGCCTGATATGCATGAAATCGCGGATATAAGCAGAGGAGTATTCCTTTGCATAGCAAGATCGATAGAAAAAACAGTATTGAATGCACGGAAGACCTATGAGTTTGATAAGCTTGTTCTTGTAGGGGGAGTGGTAGCAAACTCCATTATAAAGAATTATATAAAAAGCAGCAGCCTGTTTGCGGAGAACAGCATAAGACCGCTGTTTGCCGATCCGGCTTTTTCTCCCGATAATGCTGCGGGAACGGCAGTAATGGGGATGAAGCTTGCTATGGCCAAGGAGATGAACAGATGAGCAGTGAGAGAGTTTTTACAGTAACAGAGATAAATACTTACATAAAACACCTGATGCAGAATGATGCTGTTCTCTCACATATTTTTGTAAAGGGAGAAATATCAAATTACAAGCTGCATACCTCGGGACATGCATATTTTAGCCTTAAGGACCAGGATTCCAGGATAAAATGTGTTATGTTCAGAGGAAATGCCTCCAAGCTCAGGTTTATACCGGAGGACGGCTGTGCAGTAGTGCTCAGGGGATACTTTTCCTTATATGAAAGAGACGGACAGTATCAGCTTTATGTAGAGGATATGATTCCTGAAGGGACAGGCTCTCTTTATAAAGCCTATGAGCAGCTTAAAAAGAAGCTTGCGCTGCTGGGATATTTTGATGAAGCCAGGAAGAGGAAGCTTCCATTTATGCCTAAGGCTGTGGGTATTGTTACATCACCGACCGGAGCTGCGGTAAGGGATATCATATCAATCATCAAGAGGCGATGCCCGTGTACCGACATCTTTTTGTATCCCGTGCAAGTGCAGGGAGCAGGTGCTGAAAATGAGATTGCTGAAGGAATAAGATATTTTAACGATAAAAGGAATGTAGATGTATTGATAGCAGGCAGAGGCGGAGGTTCCATCGAAGAGCTGTGGGCTTTTAACGAGGAAGTAGTGGCAAATGCCATATTCCAGTCGGATATTCCCGTTATTTCAGCTGTGGGACATGAAACCGACTTTACCATTGCCGACTTTGTAGCCGATCTCAGAGCGGCTACACCATCAGCGGCAGCAGAGCTGGCCGTTCCTGACAAGCAAAGCCTGCTGGGCAGGATGAGCCAGTACCAATATGTACTTAATACTGCAGTATTGAACTGTATAAGCGATAAAAGGGCAAGAGTTGAGAAGCTTTCCAGGGATAATGTGTTCAGGCAGCTGGAAAGAAAGATCCTTGACCTGAATCAGACACTGGATTCCCTGGACAAGTATCTTGACTACAACATGCTGAATATTATAA
>JAEXXN010000528.1 GCA_023405875.1 Bacillota bacterium
AATATTGAAGAGGTGCTTGAAGGAATAGTAAAATATGTGCCTCACCCGTCGGGAGATGAGGATAAGCCGCTGAAAGCCCTTATATTTGATTCCTTCTATGACAGCTACAGGGGTGTTATTGCATATATAAGGATCGTTGACGGTGTACTGAAGCCCGGAATGAAGATGCGTATGATGGCTAACGGCAAGGAATATGAAGTGGTTGAGGTTGGAACCATGAGGCCCCAGCTTAACCCTTCGGGAGTGCTGATGGCCGGGGGTGTAGGCTATGTGACTGCCAGCATCAAGAATGTCAAGGATGTACACGTGGGTGACACCATAACAGATGGAAATAATCCGTGTAAAGAGCCGCTTCCCGGTTACAGGAAGGTGACCTCAATGGTATATTGCGGTATATATCCTGCGGATGGGGCTGATTACGACAACCTGAGGGATGCACTGGAAAAGCTTCAGCTTAATGACGCAGCACTGCTTTTTGAGCCGGAGACCTCGGTAGCCCTTGGTTTTGGCTTCAGATGCGGCTTCCTGGGGCTGCTGCATATGGAGATAATACAGGAAAGGCTTGAAAGGGAATATAACCTCAATCTGGTCACAACCGCACCCAGTGTAATATATCATGTAACAAAGACCAACGGAGAAGTTATTGAGGTATCCAATCCTACCAATCTTCCCGCTGTGCCGGAGATAGATTTTATGGAGGAGCCTATAGTAAAAGCTACTGTAATGACTCCTACAGAATATGTCGGTGCCATTATGGATCTTTGCCAGAACCGGAGAGGCACCTTCAGGGATATGCAGTACATGGAGGAGAAAAGGGCGATATTACATTATGACCTGCCTTTAAATGAGATAATATATGACTTCTTTGATGCGCTGAAATCCAGGACCAAAGGCTATGCATCCTTTGACTATGAGCTTAAAGGGTATGAGAAGTCAGAGCTGGTCAAGCTGGATATATTGCTTAATTCTGAGACGGTTGATGCCCTTTCCTTTATAGTTCACAAGGATAAAGCTTATGCCCGTGGAAGAGCCATGGCAGAAAAACTCAAGGAGGCAATTCCGCGGCAAATGTTTGAAATACCTATACAGGCAGCTATCGGGGGAAAGATAATCGCCAGGGAAACAGTCAAGGCAATGCGCAAGGATGTACTTGCAAAGTGCTATGGCGGAGATATCACAAGAAAGAAGAAGCTGCTGGAAAAGCAAAAGGAAGGCAAGAAGAGGATGAGACAGGTGGGCAGTGTGGAATTACCGCAGGAAGCCTTCATGTCGGTCCTGAAGCTGGACGACTAATATCAGTTACACGGGTGAATAAAATGAAGGAAATCGGGCTATATATTCATATACCCTTTTGCAGGAGCAAATGCCTGTATTGTGATTTCAATTCCTATGCAGGCAGGGAAGCCGAAGCTCCGCTGTATGTCAGAGCTCTTATTGACGAGCTTTCTGAATACCGGAAAAAATATGATTTAATATATAAAACTGTTTTTATCGGTGGGGGTACTCCCACCGTTATTAATTGCTCCCTGATCGGCGAGCTGATGGAAATGCTTGCGCCGCATATAAAGCCGGGAGCGGAGGTATCCATGGAGTCCAACCCCGGAACTGTAAGCGGCAAAAGCCTTGCCTACTACAGGAGCCTTGGAATAAACAGGCTGAGCATAGGCCTGCAGGCATGGCAGAAGGAGCTGCTTTCCGGACTGGGGAGGCTGCACAGCAGTGAAGACTTTATAGCTGCATTCCATTGGGCAAGGGAGGCAGGGTTTGATAATATAAGCGCGGATCTGATGTTTGCACTTCCGGGACAGACCATGGAAATGTGGGAGGAGACACTGGAGAATGTATGCAGCCTGGGAGTGGAGCATATTTCCTGCTACAGCCTGAAGCTTGAGGAAGGAACGGGGCTTTACGGTCTGAATGAAGCCGGAAGAATACAGCTGCCTGACGAGGATACCGACAGGGATATGTACGCAAGGGCAATAGAAATATTAGCATCTCATAATTACGGCCAGTATGAAATATCCAATTTTGCGCAAAAGGGTATGGAATGCAGGCACAACCTTATATATTGGAGAAATGAGGAATATCTGGGTATAGGGGCGGGAAGCCATTCCAAGCTTGAGGGGCGCCGTTTCTGGAATTTCAGGGATATTTGCCGGTATACCGGCCTGGTCGGGCAGAAAAAGCTGCCGGTAGAAGGGAAGGAAGCACCGGATAGGGATGAGGATATGTGGGAATCTATTTTTCTTGCCCTCAGGCTTAACGAAGGTCTTGACCTTCAGGGCTTTGAAGACAGATACCAGGCGAATTTTATGAACAAATACGGGAAAGCCGTGAAAAAGCTTGAAGCCCAGGGCCTTATATTTTTGGAAGCCGGCAGGCTGAAGCTGACGGCCAGGGGCAGGGACCTGTCAAATTCGGTATTTGTAGAGTTTCTGGATTAAAAGGTATACACGGTATCCGGGCGCCCAGCGGGCGTCCGAATTGATATGCATCTTTCAATAGTCACCTAATTGATAAAACTCATATAAAATGTACAGATGGGAAAAATTTTATAAAACCTATTGACAAAAATATTTACCAGTGATATTCTAAAGACAGAATTAGCACTCGATACGGAAGAGTGCTAACAAGGGTGGTGAGAAGGATGGATCTGGGAAATAGGAAAAGACTTATTCTACAAGCTATAATTGAAGATTATATAAATACTGCAGAGCCTGTGGGATCAAGGACCATATCCAAGAAGTACCTGACCGGAACGAGCCCTGCAACTATAAGAAATGAAATGGCGGACCTTGAGGAAATGGGGTTTATAGAACAGCCTCATACTTCTGCGGGGAGAATTCCATCAGACAAAGGCTACAGACTTTACGTAGACAAGATTATGAAGCAGAATACAGTTAATGAAGCTCAGCGGGAGCATATAAAGAAGGAGTTTCTTGACACCCTTGGAGAAATCGACCGTCTGGTTAAGCATGCATCAAGGCTTCTTTCCCAAATGACTCAGTATACTTCCATAGTAATGGCTCCGCAGCTTCGCAGAACCTGCATGAAGCAGATTCAGCTTATCAGGATAGACAATTCCACCGTGCTGGCGGTAATAATAACTGACGCAGGTATAGTAAAAAACAGTGTTCTCAGGCTTGCGCAGGATGTACAGAATGATGTATTGATAAAGATCACAAATATGCTGAATGAAAAGCTGGCAGGTCTGGGGATAGAAGATATAGAGGCCTTCGACCTGGAGTATATGAAGAGTAATTCCATGGGGCACCGGGAAATCATTGAACAGATAGTTCCCGAGCTGATTCAGACATTGTTTTTCTCAGACACTGCCGAGGTATATCATGATGGAGTGTCCAATATATTGAACCTGCCTGAATACAGCGATATCAACAAGGCAAGGAGCTTCCTCAATACAATGGAGGAAAATGAGCTGTTATTTAAAATACTTAACGATGTCAAGGGTGATGTCAATGTAAGCATCGGCAGTGAGAACAAGCTGGAGCAGTTCAAGAATTGCAGCCTTATTACCGCGACATACAGGATAAACGGTAAGACAGTAGGCTCGGTTGGAATAATAGGACCTACAAGAATGGAGTACTCCAAGGCAATTTCCGTTGTGGAATACATGACAAACAATCTAAGTGATATGTTGACAAAACTCCTGAAAGGGTAAAATAATTAAGCTTAAAGGTGGTCAGAATGATGAAGCACAAGAAACATGCTGCAGAGGAAGCTGAAAAGGTGGAAAAAATGGATGAGACAGCTTCCGGGGAAGTCTCAGATACAAAGGAAGCCGAAGAGGCTGCAGAAGAGCAGGTAGTAGAGGAAGCTGACGCAGACAAGTCATCGGAGGAGTTTCTTAAGGAGATATCGGAATTAAGAAAACAGTCGGAGGAAAACTACGGCAGGCTCCTCAGAATGCAGGCGGATTTTGACAATTATAAAAAAAGAGCGGTTAGAGAAAAGGATGACATGTTCAACAACGCTCTTGAAGCTATAGCACAGCAGCTTCTGCCTGTAGTGGATAATATGGAAAGGGCGTCGGAGGCATTCAAAAAAGATCAGCTTGATGAAAAATATATCAGTGGTGTAGAAATGGTATTGAAGCAGCTGATCGAGGTCCTGGAAAAGAACGACATCAGGGAAATAGAGGCCCTGGACAAGGAATTTGACCCGAATATCCATCATGCCGTTATGCAGTGCCCGGGTGAAGCTGAGGATGAAAACAAGGTAAAGGAAGTATTCCAGAAGGGATACATACATGGAAACAAAGTAATAAGGCCCACACTTGTGAAGGTGTCGGTAAAACAATAATCGACGAATAATTAAGGAGGAAAATTAAATGGCAAAAGTAATAGGGATTGACCTTGGAACTACCAACTCTTGTGTTGCTGTTATGGAAGGCGGAGAACCGGTAGTAATTGCTAATGCTGAGGGTGGAAGAACTACACCTTCTGTAGTAGGGTTTTCAAAGACAGGCGAAAGGCTTGTAGGACAGGTTGCAAAAAGACAGGCTGTTACAAATCCTGAAAGAACAGTAATATCAATAAAAAGAGAAATGGGCACTAATTTTAAGGTAAATATTGATGATAAGAGCTATACGCCTCAGGAGATCTCTGCAATGATCCTTACAAAGCTGAAGCAGGATGCGGAGGCATACCTGGGAGAAAAGATAACTCAGGCAGTTATCACTGTACCTGCATATTTCAGCGACAGTCAGAGGCAGGCAACAAAGGATGCCGGTAAAATAGCAGGCCTTGAAGTGCTCAGGATAATCAACGAGCCGACAGCCGCATCACTGGCCTATGGACTTGACAAGGAAGAAAATCAGAAAATACTGGTGTTCGACCTGGGCGGCGGAACCTTCGACGTATCCATACTGGAGCTTGGAGATGGAGTCTTTGAGGTGCTGGCGACAAAAGGTAACAACAGGCTCGGCGGCGACGACTTCGACCAGCGTGTAATAAACTATCTTGCAGATTCCTTCAAGAAGGATAACGGAATAGATTTAAGAAATGACAGAATGGCAATGCAGAGACTTAAGGAAGCGGCAGAGAAAGCCAAAATTGAGCTGTCCGGAGTGCTCCAGACAAATATCAATCTTCCCTTTATTACTGCCGACGCAAGCGGTCCGAAGCATCTTGACGTAAATCTCACAAGGGCAAAGTTTGACGAGCTTACTCATGACCTGGTGGAAATGACAATGGAGCCTTCAAGAAACGCACTTGCAGATGCAGGGCTTACAGC
>JAEXXN010000529.1 GCA_023405875.1 Bacillota bacterium
ATGGGGGCATAGCTCAGCTGGGAGAGCATCTGCCTTACAAGCAGAGGGTCATAGGTTCGAGCCCTATTGTCCCCACCAACATCTTTTTCTTTAAAAAAATATCACCTGCGGAGCGACTTAAACCCGCAAAGCAAATAAGCTGGTGTAGCTCAATTGGTAGAGCAGCTGACTTGTAATCAGCAGGTCGCGGGTTCGAGTCCCATCACCAGCTCCATCATGGGGAAATTCCCGAGCGGCCAAAGGGGGCAGACTGTAAATCTGTTGTCTCAGACTTCGGTGGTTCGAATCCACCTTTCCCCACCATTGCAATCAAAAGTCCGAAAGGGCTTTTTTGTTTATGCAGGATTTAATTATTACGCTGTGTGCCGTTTCACAATTTGATAATTCCAAGCTTAACGGATATACTATATTTTGAACAATCAAACGTAAAAAATAGAAGGAATTATTTCGACAGAAATGTACATATTGACATAGGGACTACCCTATGATAGTATAGGCTTACAACCAAATAGTAAAAAACTCATCAAGAGAGGTGGAGGGAAGGGCCCTATGAAACCCGGCAACCGGCGGATGTACGGTGCCAATTCCTGCAGGATTGCCATATTCAATCCTGAAAGATGGGGGAGTAATTAGTTAGTATGCAGCTCCTTCGTCAGAAGGGGTTTTTTTATTTGTATCAACAAGAAATAATTTAAGGAGGCTTATTATGATCAGAAAATTATTTACATCCGAATCCGTCACTGAAGGACATCCGGACAAAATATGCGATCAGATTTCTGATGCAGTGCTGGATGCGATATTTGAACAGGACCCTATGGGAAGGGTGGCCTGCGAGGTCTCTGTAACAACCGGTCTGGTACTGGTAATGGGAGAGATATCCACCAACTGTTATGTTGATATACCGAAGATAGTAAGGAAAACTATTGAAGACATAGGCTATACAAGAGCAAAGTATGGCTTTGATGCCGACACCTGCGGCGTTATAACAGCAATACATGAGCAGTCTGAGGATATCGCCCTGGGTGTGGATAAAGCCTTGGAAGCGAAAAAAGGTGAGATGACAGAGCAGGATATAGCAGCGACAGGAGCAGGAGATCAGGGTATGATGTTCGGTTATGCCTGTGACGAGACTCCCGAGCTCATGCCTATGCCGATATCCCTGGCGCACAAGCTGGCAAGAAGGCTTTCGGTTGTAAGGAAGGAAGGGATCCTGGATTATCTGAGGCCCGATGGAAAAACACAGGTAACAGTAGAGTATGACGACGGAAAACCTGTGAGGATCGATACAATTGTAGTTTCGTCACAGCATAGCCCGGAAGTGGATCACGATACCATAGAGAAGGATGTAATTGAAAATGTAATAAAGCCGGTTATACCTGAAGAAATGATAGATAAGGATACCAAGTTCTTTATCAATCCGACAGGCAGGTTTGTAATCGGAGGACCCCATGGAGATTCAGGACTTACCGGAAGAAAGATCATTGTGGATACCTATGGCGGATACGCAAGACATGGAGGCGGAGCGTTCTCAGGAAAGGATCCGACAAAAGTGGACAGATCAGCTTCCTATGCAGCAAGATATGTGGCAAAAAATATAGTTGCAGCAGGCCTTGCATCCAAGTGTGAAGTACAGGTGGCTTATGCAATAGGTGTGGCAAAGCCTGTGTCGGTATTGGTAGAGACCTTTGGAACAGGCAAGCTTTCTGAGGAGGAGATATCCAAGATAGTATCACAGGTGTTTGATTTAAGGCCTGCTGCTATTATCAAGAATCTTGATCTCAGGAGGCCTATATACAAGCAAGTCGCTGCCTATGGTCACATGGGCAGGACCGATCTGGACCTTCCGTGGGAAAAGACAGACAAGGTTGAAGAACTCAAAAGGTTGGCAGGTATATAAATGAGACTAAGGAGTGTACTCTAGAAAGTGCACTCCTTTTCTAATGTGATGGGATAAGGAGACAGGCATCGTGTCCCACTCCTGTAGGGAACGGTTTTAAACCGTTCCGTTCCTCTACTCAGGAATCCACACCATAACCATTTCTGAAGTATACACATCGATTATTTCGTTATGCTATAATTAGAAGTAATAATGACTTTGAGTCTTTTCTGAGGTGCAAACAATGGAAGAAGTACAGGGAACAATATATGAGGTTGTGTTCAGAAACGAGCAGAACGGATATACGGTGCTTGAGCTGGAGCAGGAAAAGGAGCTTCATACTCTGGTAGGCTATTTTTCCTTTATAAATATAGGAGAGACTATAAAGGCATATGGGAAATGGGTGCAGCACCCTGATTACGGGAATCAATTCAAGGTGGAGACGTATGCTTCAGTCACTCCGGCAACTGTCAACGGAATAGAAAAGTATCTGGCATCGGGACTCATACCGGGAATCGGTCCCCATACAGCCAAGAAGCTGGTGGAAAAGTTCGGACTGGATACTCTTGATATTATTCAGTATAATCCTGACCGCCTTGTTGAGGTGGAGGGGATAGGCCGTAAAAAAGCGGAGAAGATTTTTGAAGCCTTCCAGGAGCAGAAAGAACTGAAGGATATAATGATGTTCCTGGAGCAATACGGTATAGGCCCGGCATATGCCGTAAGAATATACAAAACCTATGGGGCAAATACAATAAATGAGATAAAAGAAAACCCATACAAGCTTGCAGACGATATATTCGGTATAGGCTTCAAGATGGCAGACAAGGTAGCGCTGTCCATGGGAATTTCCAAAGACTCGGAATACCGTACCGCATCAGGCACACGATACGTGCTGAATCAATACCATGGAAGCGGTCATACCTTTGTACCCCAGGAGGAGCTTGTAAGAACGGCGGCTTCACTGCTGGAGGTTGATGAAAAAAGCGTTGAGGATATAATAATAAAGCTTTATATAGATAAAAAATTGGTTGTGGAAAATATAGGAAATGTAAGAGGAGTTTATTCTGTTCCCTTTTTCAAGGCGGAAGCGGGAGCTGCAAGAAGGCTTATGCAGCTACTGTACTACAAAATTCCTCCTATGGACCTGGAAATGGATAAAGAGATATCGGAAATTGAAAAATCAGAAGGAATAGAGCTTGCAGGGAAGCAGCGGGCCGCAGTGAAGGAAGCCCTGACCCAGGGTATTCTGGTTATAACAGGCGGTCCGGGCACAGGAAAGACGACAACGATAAAGACAATAATCAATATTTTTGAGAAGCATGGTCTTGAGGTACTTCTGGCTGCACCGACAGGAAGAGCTGCCAAGAGGATGCAGGAGGCAACCGGACGGGATGCAAAAACTATTCATAGACTGCTTGAGTTCGGGTATGGAG
>JAEXXN010000027.1 GCA_023405875.1 Bacillota bacterium
ATTACAGCAGCTGGAGCAGTAATAATACCGATAAAGACAAGCTTAAAGTCCTTAATAAGGCTATTGACGGAAAAATGATAATTGAATTTGATTATATAAATACAAAAGGAGAATATATCCACCGCATAGTAGAACCCCTCTCCCTTACACTTAAAGACTTCGCCTGGTATATGCACGGATATTGCCACATCAGGGAGGATTACAGGTTATTCAAGGTAAAGCGTATGCGCAAGGTAAATATGACGATGGATTTATTTGCAAGGGATGCGCTTCCTATAGAGGCTTTGGATTACCACCAAGAATGGAACAAGGACAAGCCTGTTCTGGATATTCTTTTGAAGTTCACGCCCAATGTTAAGACAAGAGTCGTCGATTATTTCAATGAAGAGCAGATACAGTTCAATGAAGATGGTACAACAACTGTAAGCTTTACCTTTCCTGAAGACGACTGGCTGTTTGAGCTGGTTCTCGGCTTCGGAAGCCAGGTTGAGGTGATGGAGCCGCCGCAATTAAGAAATATCATAAGGCAACGGGCTGTTGAAATGGTCAATATTTATGATATGGATAAATAAAACAACTAAGTATGACATACTCTTGTCATACTTAGTTGTTTATACTGGTGACAGTTGAAAATAGGGAGGATTTATATGTTTAATAATCATTATTATACTTTACATAAGGATTGTCCGTGTAAGATTGATAATCATACAGTAAAACAAGCTGACGAAATTTTCAAAATGTCACCTGACGCAGCGTCATTTGCCGAGGAAATGAACAGAAAACGAATTATTGGGAAAAGAATCTGGTATGACCAAAAAGAGCATACCATCTATATCACAAAGGTATTCGCATGTGACAGCGGCGGAGGCTGCCCTGAAAATGACAGCTTGATAGGTAAGCGTTGTCATTGCGATTGCTATAATAGATCCACAGGGTATTATCCCAAATATTACTGTAAATGTGCTGCCGAATTTTATCGTCCTATTTTTGCTCCGCTATTTGGTGAGAGCATACTGATTGAGCCGGTAGAAACAGTATTGTCCGGCGATGAGCAATGCACCTTTGCTCTCAGACTTGACAGGAAGGAGAATAAAGAATGATGACACATGATGAAAACAGGAGGGATAAAAATGAGCAATTTAATATTTGCCAGCTATGCCAATGAAAAAGAGGATCTTTTAGCCAACTATCTTCTTGCTAAAAGTATCAGGGATTTTTCAGGAGGTTTATCTGATATTCAGTTGCGGGTATACATACCGGAAAGTATACTTATGGAAGTACAGCCTATGTTACTCAAGTTCAGGGATATGAATGTATCCTTTCGGGGCTACCCTCTTCCAAATGATGATTTTGATTATTTTTTTAAGCCCGCAGCAGCTTTGGCCGCCGAAAAGGACATATGTAACGGAACTGTTATCTGGTTTGATAGGCATATGCTTGTCCTTGGACCGTGTGCGGATTTGATACTCAATGAAACAGAAAGCTTTGCCTATCGTCCCCCGCACCTGCAGCTATTGGGTTCATCCTACGATCTGCCGCCTGATGAATTATGGGAAACGTTATATGACATTGCGGAAATAGACACAAGCTCATTATTCCCGGTTTACTCTGTTGTTGACAGGAAAAAAATACGCTCCTATTTCTTCGCGGGTCATTTTAGCTTCCGTGCTGAATCAGGCTTGATGAGGGAATGGGTTGATCTGTTCAATCACCTGAAAAATCACAGCCGGATGCAGCAGCTTCTGAAGGACAAAACAGTGAGAGTTTTTCTCCACCAAATCGCTTTAACTATTACTGTACTGAAAAAGTGCAAAAACGATCAGCTTAAGGCATTGCCGCTGTATTATGGATATCCGGCGCATTTATACGAAGATATACCGGGTTATTATCAGGCGGGAAGCATGAGTGACCTGAATACGGCTTTTTTGAATTCCTTTTATCAGGAGAGAGATGTGCTTAAGATACCGATATCCGGTCAGCTTCAGAGCTGGATACTCAGCTCAATAAATGAATTTCAATAGCACTTAAAGCACTGTGCAAAAGAGAAGAAAAAGCTGTTGGCCAGGCCAACAGCTCTATTTTTTCATAGCGTTTATTTTATCCTCATCAGGAGTGATGTATACTGTAAGATTATTTTCGTATATAACCATACCCGGCTTTGCACTGTTGGGTTTCTTTACATTTTTTCTCCGGGTATAATCCACCGGCACCTTGGAGGACATCCTGCCCTTGCTGTAAAAGGCTGCGAGATTTGCCGCCTCCAGCAGGGTAGCGTCGTCAACCTCTTTGCCCTCGGTTTTTATTATAACGTGGGAACCGGGGATATCCTTTGTATGGAACCAAAGGTCCTGGTTAACGGCAAATTTAAGTGTAAGATAGTCATTTTGGACATTATTCTTTCCCACGTATATCTCAAATCCGTTGGAGGATATAAAGCGCATCGGCTTTGATGCCTTGACCTTTTTATTGGAGGCTGCCTTCCTGGATTTGATATAACCCTGCTCCGCCAGCTCGGTCCTGATCTCTTCAAGCTCCAGCTCCTCGGTACACTTATCCAGGTTGTCCAGCTGGGTCTCCAGGTACATTATTTCATCCCTGTTCTCTTCCAGTTGAACATTTATTTTTATCAGGGCGTTCTTTGACTTGTTGTATTGCTTGTAATACCTCTGGGCATTAGCCGAAGGGGACAGCCGGGTATCCAGGGGTATCTCGATGAATTCCCCCTCCGGGGAATAGTAATTCTGAAGCCTTGCCTTTTCCTCACCCTTTTGCAGATAATACATATTCGACATTATAAGGTCGCCGTATATTTTATATTTCTCCGAAGCTGCCGCCTCCTGGAGTTCTCCGCTCAGAACCTCCAGCTTTTTGTGGCAACGGTCCAGCCTGTTGGTTATGATCTTGTGTATGTCGCCGGATTTTTGCTTTATTCTGTCCTTTGAATCCTTTTCATGGTAGAACCTTTCAACCGCCTCACTCATACTTTCGTATTCCTGCTTGTCGCAGTCCCTGTATATATCAAGCGGTAGGCAGGAAAAATCTGCTGCCTTGCCGTCCCTGTATACTATATATGGGTTGTAGCCGGCTTTAAGAGCAGTCTCCTGAAATACCAGAAATGCTGAATAAAGCTTGTTGAGAAGCTCGTCGCCGCACTGCTTCAGATCCATATCGGAATCCATTCCGGCCTTTTGGCAAATGTCCCTTGCAACAACAGGGCTGATTCCGTTATAGTAATTCATTATATACTTTTCCGCCTTGATACTGCCGGGCAATCTGTCAATACCGCCAAGAAAGCTTTCTTTTGTCGCAGCCAGAGGACTGCTCTTGTCACCGGAGGGAGGATATTCGTATTCCCTCCCGGGAAGTATCTCCCTTACACTGCTGATCTCAAAGCTTACCCTTTTGATACTGTCAATGACCTTGCTTGTAGTCTTGTCGATGAATATTATATTGCTGTGGCGTCCCATTATTTCTGCAATAAGGGTTTTATGAGTACTATAGCCAAGCTCGTCGAAGGAATCGATATCTATTTCAATTATTCTCTCAAAATCAGGCTGCCTTACAGAGACTATCCGGCCTCCCAGAAGATGCTTCCTCAGGAGCATGCAAAAGGAGGGGGGGACTGCGGGGTTTGATTTGTTCTCTTCTGTAAGGTGCACCCTGGGATATGTGGAGCTGGCGCTGAGCAGCAGCTTGCTGCTGTCCTTGTAGCTTCTTACCGATATTATCAGCTCATCCTTTTCAGGCTGATATATCTTGTCTATTTTCCCATTTACCAGCCTGCTGTTGAGTTCATGTACAATTGAATTGACCACTGAACCGTCGAAAGGCATTTCATGCACCTCCTTGATTTTATAGAATTCGCAATATGCCCTGGTGTAACACCGTAGGCGCGTTATATATATGTGTAAAATCCTTTTATAGTATAGCACTTTATGAGGTTTTTTACTATACCGCCCGTGCCCTCCTCATGTCCGTCAACGGGTTTCGCTATAGAAGCCTTAGCATTGAATCCCAAAATGATAATCAATGCAATATTCAGTAAATCGAAGATATATCAAGCAAATCAAAAAGAATCAAAAAAATTTAACCGGGTATATGTTTAATAATACATTTATATGTTATAATAAATGCTATTAAAGAAATAAAACCTTGCGGTTTTATCTTTTATGCATTTATTGAAACGGGGTGTAGCAATCCGATTAGCGGATTGCACCTATGTTATAATACATTAATAAGAAAAGGCCTTGCTTAAAGGCCTAAAAAAGGGCTTTAAAGCTGTATTGAGCGTGTCAGGATGTTCCTTAGCGGTATAGCGCCGATTCAATAGAATATTTATGCTAAATATGCAGTACAGGAGGTATAAGGTGAACTTTCACAAGTATCATGGTTTGGGCAATGACTTTATACTGGTAGACAATAGGGACAATTCAATCAAAGAAGCCCGGCAAATGGCGGTAAAGCTGTGCAACAGATTTTTCGGGATCGGCGCAGACGGCTTGATACTTGCCGAAAACAGCGGCTCGGCAGACATAAGGATGGTATTCTATAATTCTGATGGAAGCAGGGCTGAGATGTGCGGCAACGGCTTAAGATGCTTTACCAAGTTTGCTTATGAAAAGCTGGGTGTTAAAAAGGATCCTGTGGCTGTTGAAACGGACGCAGGAGTATTATATGCAGGGATAATATTGAAGGACCTGACCGTTGATGCCATAAAGGTGAATATGGGAAGGCCTGTTTTTGAGAGTTGCAAAATACCGTGTACCTTTGAAAAGCACCCTGTTATTGACCAGGAAATAAGTGCAGGAGGAAAAAATTACAGAGTAACGAGCCTTCTCATGGGAGTACCTCATACGGTAGTTTTTACTGAGGATATTGATGATGAGGCTGTTATACATAATGGTAGAGCTATTGAACATAGTGAAGTCTTTCCTGAAAAAACAAATGTAAACTTTGTAAAGGTGATCAGCAGCAAGGAAATACTTCTCAGAACCTGGGAAAGAGGCGCAGGCTATACCTACGCCTGCGGAACAGGCGCTTGCGCCGGTGTGGTTGCAGGAGTATTGAACG
>JAEXXN010000046.1 GCA_023405875.1 Bacillota bacterium
AAAAGCCTGAGATAGACTTTGTAGAGGCAGTGACAAAAACGAAGGTTCAGGTAGTGTTTGATGAAGCTATAAATAAGGCGGGAACCTACAAAATCACCTATGAGGATAATAACAACAGAAAGAAGACAGTATCTATAGCCCGTACCGAAGTAGATTCCTATGAACAAAATACGGTTAACATAATTACCAATACCGAACTGGAGGATGATGATACACTATATTTGCTGGTGCCTGTTACAGGAGCATCGGACCTGGCAGGAAATACTCTTGACACAAGGGGCGTGGAGCACGAGTTTTACGGTACAAATATCAAGGGCTCCGACTATATACAAGGTATCGACCTTATAGATTTTCAAACCTTTGAGGTCATAAAGAGTTCAAAGATATACAATATAAATTCTGTAAAGGAGCTTAGCTCCGGAGGAAGTCCGGAAAGCGACAACCTGATCAAGAATACCAAAAAGATAAATGACAGTGCTTATGAGATAGAAGTAAAAAGGCCGCTTCTAAGCAGCCTGCGCTACGAGATAACCATTGACGACTTCACATACAGGTTCAGCGGCATTATAGAAAACAACAATATTACCCTGAACGGGCAGAACAGGCAAATCGAGTTTTACAACAGCAATACCTCAACACAGGAAGTTTCTGTATATCGCGGTGACTATAGCGAATTAAAGGTGAATAAGTCAAACGGGCGTTTTTACATTGACCAGTCGGAGATGCTCAAAAATGGGGATGTGCTGTATGTATATGTTAAACAAAGTACAAACAGCAAAATACTATATGGCGCCAAAATAACGGCTGAAGGCTTTGCGGCTGCTTATGAAAAGCGGATAACCGGCTTTGTGATCGATCTGGAGAATGATGCAGAGGGTGTAATAGACCATGAGAAGCGTACTGTTACGGTAACAGTACCCTATGGTACCGATGTGACTATACTCAGACCGGTAATAACCACCTCAAAGGATACGTGGGTCGATCCGGGCTCGGGAGAAGTCAGAGATTTCACAAACCCCAGGACATACACGGTGACCTCGGATATCGATAAATCCAAGCAGGAATATATTGTAACGGTTGTAAAGGCCGAAAGCAGCGAAAAGTCCATATTGAGCTTTGATTTCAAGAATGCCGAAGCTGAAGTGGATATAAACGGGCAGGAGAGTATCATAAATGTGGCGGTACCTTATGGAACCGTTGCAGGCAGTCTCATACCCGAGATCAAGGTTTCGGAGGGAGCAACTGTCGAGCCGATGCCGGGGCAAGTAAAAGACTTCAGCAAACCGGTAGAGTACACTGTAAAGGCTAAAAACGGCACAACAAGAACCTACAAGGTAATAGTATCAGTGGCTGAAAGCGCATACGAAAAGAAGATAACCAGCTTTGTGATCGATCTGGAGAATGATGCAGAGGGTGTAATAGATCATGAGAAGCGTACTGTTACGGTAACAGTACCCTATGGTACCGATGTGACCGCACTCAAGCCGATAATAACCACCTCAAAGGATACGTGGGTCGATCCGGGCTCGGGAGAAGCCAGAGACTTCACAAACCCCAGAACATACACGGTAACCTCGGATACGGACAAATCCAAGCAGGAATACACTGTAACGGTTATAAAGGCTGAAAGCAGCGAGAAATCAATATTGAGCTTTGATTTCAAGAATATTGAAGACACCGTAAAAATAGATGAACAGTACAGGGCTATAAACGTGACGGTTCCTTATGGAACAGATGTGAGCCGGCTGATACCCGAGATAAAGGTTTCAGAGGGGGCTGCCATTGAGCCGTTACCGGAAAAAGGAGCAGACTTCAGAGAGCCGGTAAGCTATGTAGTTAAGGCTAAGAACGGTACAACGAAAGAATACCTGGTAACAGTGAAAGTAGCTGAAAGCACACATGAAAAGAAGATAACCGGCTTTATGATAGACCTGGAAAAGGACGTTGAGGGCATAATAGATCATGAGGAGCGTACTGTTACGGTAACAGTACCTTATGGTACCGATGTGACCGCACTCAGGCCGATAATAACCACCTCAAAGGATACGTGGGTCAATCCGGGCTCGGGAGAAGCCAGAGACTTCACAAACCCCAGGACATACACGGTAACCTCGGATACAGATAAATCCAAGCAGGAATACACCGTAACGGTTATAAAGGCTAAAAGCGGCGAAAAGTCCATACTGGGCTTTGCTTTCCGGAATGCCGAAGCTGAAGTGGAAATAAACGGACAGGACGGCAGCATAAATGTGACAGTTCCTTATGGAACCGCTGTAGGCAGTCTCATACCCGAGATAAGGGTTTCAGAGGGAGCGGCTGTCAAGCCGTTATCGGGAGAAGAAACAGATTTCAGAAAACCGGTAAGCTATGAGGTAAAGGCCCAGGACGGTACGACGAAAGAGTATCTGGTAACGGTGAAAGTAGCGGAAAGCATATACGAAAAGAGGATAACCCGCTTTGCTATCGATCTGGAAAAGGATGCAGAGGGTATCATAGACGAGGAGAACCATGTTATCAGCATAACAGTACCTTATGGAACTGATTTGAGCGGACTGCTACCAATAATAGAAACCTCAGGAGATACTTATGTCACTCCGGAATCCGGCAGCAGGAATGATTTCAGAGCTCCTGAGGGTGTGGAATACACTGTTGTCTCAAACAAGGATACATCAAAGCAAAAATATATAGTGAAGGTGAATGTACAGGCAGCAAGCAGTGAAAATCGTATGACGGCCTTCTCCTTTGCCGGCTTGAATCCTGCCGTTACAGGATATATTGATGACATTGAAGGTAAAATAGTACTTACTGTGCCGGCCGATACCGCCAGGACCAACCTGGTGGCTGCATTCACAAGTTCACCCGGTTCAACGGTTACAGTTTCGGGAGTGAAGCAGGAGAGCGGAAAGACAGCTAATGACTTCAGCAGTATTGACGGTGTCGCCTATACTGTTACGGCGCAGGATGGCAGCTCGGTACGGCAGTACAGGGTTATAGTCTCTATAGCTTTTGGCTTCAGTGACTTCGGCATAAAGATACCGGGAACTGACAAAATAGCAGCCGGAATAATTGACCAGACAAACAGAATAATAACTGTGACAATGCCCAAGGATACAGATATATCCAAGCTGATTGCAGTTTTCAGGCTGTCTGATAATACTACCGCCAATAGGCAGGATCCTGAGGACCCCTTCAAATATATAGCACAGCAGAGCGGGGTTACGGAAAATGATTTCAGTACGGAAGTGAAGTATATACTGCTGAAGGGCATTGACCGCATGGAGTACACTGTAAGGGTGGTTCTGTCACAGCAGTAGAAGAAAATACCTTAATTGAACAGCTACAGTAATATGCATGAAGCATATATATCATAAAAATAACAATACAAAGAAAATGAGCCGTTGCGGTAAAACTGCAACGGCTCATCCTTTAACCATTATCACATTCTTTTTGCTGCCTGATTATTCTCTGAATACTTTTCAAGGACAAGAAATATTTTTGAGACAGGCTGTCTGTATTTTGTCCTTCCAAATAATCGGCATATATCTGTTTATTCCTGATCATTAATTCTTCACGGGTGGAGGTATTGTCTCCCCATGCCTGTTTGTTATCGGCTGTTTTTGGAATGTAGATGAATTCGCCGTCTACATACTCCTGTACCTTTTCAAGCAGCTCTACAGGCAAGATGTGTCTTGCTTTTATATAGCTCATGTTGCTCTCCTAAACTTTATTTTTGTTAGGAATAGCAAGGGCTATTTTCAACTCAGTTTGAATCCTGGTTCAAGGTTGCAATAGCCTATGCTATGCAACAATAACGATAGGGTTAAGCATATGCTCTATTTCTCCTTAAGTTTCATTTTTCTAAAATATACCACCATTCAATGCCGGTGTCAATGATGCCTGAACCGCAAATTAATAATAAAAAAGTAAAAGGTTAAAACTATAGCTATAACGAATGGCAGGTGATGTTTTGAAAATAGCAATAATAGGAGCGGGACTTTCAGGCCTGTCCTGTGCGTTTGAACTTCAAAAGTATGGTATTGTACCGGATATCTTTGAAAAAACAACGATTATAGGTGAAAATCTTGAAATACCTGTTATTCTGTTGAGAATGTTCAACACTCCCATGAGAAATCCGCTGAAATATCTGGAAAAACATTATGGGCTAGCATTAACGCCGCACTATGACATTAACGAGCTGATAACCTATACTCCCAATAAGACTACGGTAATAAACAAGCATATCGGCTGGATATTCAGAAGAGGAAGCTTCGAGGGTTCTATGCCGATGCAGATCAGAAAGCTTGTAAATGCTCCGATAACTATGGAAACCCCTGTAGATTTTAAGGATATCAAAAACAGCTACGATCATATCGTTATAGCTACAGGTTCAATGGGCGAAGCAGAAGAGATGAATATGATGGAATTTACCATTAACACTATTGTAAGAGTTGCAACTATTGAAGGCAAGTTCAGAACTGATTCCGTTAAAATTTGGATGGATACTGCTGTCACAAAGAACAGCTATGCATACCTGATTCCTGACACAGAGACAAGAGCAAAGCTGGTATTGATTGTAAATGACGTTCAACAAAAGGAAATGGATACCCATTGGGAAAATCTATTAAATATGGTTAAGCTGGAATACAAAATCATCCGTACTCTGGATATCACACACAAATTGGGACCTTGCAGGACTGTTCAACTGGGTAACCTTTATTTTACAGGAAATGCAGGGGGATTCATAGATGACTTTTTGGGTATAGGCTCGCCCTTTGCCGTTATAAGCGGCATATTTGCAGCCAGAGCTATTGTAGAAAGCAAAAACTATACAAAAATGATGAGAGTATTTACAAATGATATCAAGAAGAAGCACAATCTGCGGGATGCATTGAACTTTGCAGAAAATGAACAATTGGATAGAATGAATAGGATCATGGGCAGTCAGGCATCACAGCTACTTGTATATGGCAATCCGTTGTTCAGGATAACCAGAATAACACCCCTGGTAGGTTTATATGCTAAATTTAAACAAAAAGCACAGCAATACCGGAATAAGAAATAGGCAGCTCAATAAGGCTAAAATTTGAATGAAATGATAAAACACTAAGTAATAGAAGAGAATAGTACCAGTATATTTGCAGGAGGAGAAGGTTTAAATGGGAAAGCAAGGTAATGTAGCTATTATAGGAGCCGGCTTATCAGGGCTGGCATGTGCATTTGAACTGCAAAAGAAAGGTATCATACCTGAAATATTTGAAAAAACCACACTTGTCGGTGAGAATCTGGAATTACCTGTAGTTCTCCTGAAGATGTTGAATTCACCCATAAGAGATCCTTTGAAATACTTAAAAAAACATTATGATATCAACTTAACACCACATTACAATATTAACGAGTTTAGAATTGTAACTCCTAATAAAACTACAACCATCACGGAACACATCGGCTGGATATTCAGGAGGGGAAGCTTTGAAGGCTCTATGAACGACCAGATAAGAAAGCTGATAAGTGCCCCGATAACCTTAGATGCGCCAAAAAACTTTAAAGACGTGAAGAACAAGTATGACCATGTGGTTATTGCATCCGGTTCATTAAGCGAGGCAGAGGAAATGAACATGCTGCAGCTTACTTACAATTCATTTGCCAGGATAGCAACAGTAGAAGGCAAGTTCAGAACAGACTCGGTTACAATCTGGTTGAATACAGAGTATGCTAAAAATTCATATGCTTATATGGTACCTGACACAGAGACAAGAGCAAAGTTGGTACTTATAGTAAATGAAATCAAGAATTACGAGCTTGATATGCACTGGGAGAAATTCTTGAACACTGAAAAGCTGCAATATAAAATTTTGAAAACCTTTGATACCAATTACAAAATCGGTACCTGCAACACGGTACAAATGGGCAATTTATACTTTACAGGCTTCGCAGGCGGCTTTGTAGACGACGTCATAGGTATTGGAGCTCTATATGCTGTTATAAGCGGAGTATTTGCAGCAAGAGCTATTATAGAAAGCAAAAACTATACAAAGATAATGAAAGCCTTTGAAAGGGATATAAAGAAAAAGCATGTACTCCGGCAAGCCATGGATCTGGCAGGCAACGAGCAGTATGACAAGCTCAACAATTTCCTGGACAATCAATTGGTCAAAATATTGACCTATAAGAATCCATTATTCAGAGCAGCATATATTACACCCTTTGCAGGCTTATATACAAAGATAAAACGAAAGAAGACGAAGATGCAGCAAAATCAGAACAATATGCAGGGCCAGCCGCAAAGTCAGCCGCAAGGCCAGTCACAGAATCAAGGGCAAGGACAGGGCACGGCCCAAGGGCAAAACATCAATAAGCCTAAGCAGTGACTGGCTGCCTGTTAATGGTGCCGACTGCGGCACATAGACGCTTATCTCAGGGATAAGTGACCATGTGCCGTGGCCGGCACCTTAAAAATTCTATTCGGCAGCCTCTGCCTCTGCTTTGGTTTTGTGAACGGTACCCTTGGGATGCTGCGGGGGTGCATAAATAGAGTACAATTTGATCGGCTTTCTGCCTGTATTGATAAGGTTGTGCCATTTTCCCGCAGGAATAATAAAGGCGAAGTCATCGTAGACCTTTTCTTGAAAATCCAGCCTGTCTTTGCTATCGCCCATTTTGACAAGTCCCTGGCCTTCTTCAATACGTATAAACTGATCCAGGTGGGGATGGATTTCCAGGCCTATATCCTCTCCGGCCTTTATGCTCATCAAGGTAACCTGCAAATGTTCTCCGGTCCACAATTCAGTGCGGAAAGCATTGTTACGCCTGGTTGCTTCTTCAATATCAACTACAAAGGGCTGGGGGACAGAATCCTTTGGCTTTATAAAATAATTATCCTCTGCATCGCCATAATAAGCATTATGCTGATTGCCAGAATCCAGGTTCTGCATCGGCGAGCTGATACAGTATGGACATGGATACATTGGTTTGTTGATATAGTAAGGACATGAATACATTTTATTCAAACTGCTTCCTTCCTTTCATAAACTGGTAGAACCATTTTATGCTTCAAGCTTGCAGAAGGTGCTTGAACACAGCAAAAATCCGGAGCTTCAGCTCTGCTCCGGGTCATAAAAAATAGGAGATACTGAGCTTTCTCAGTATCTCCTATACTTTTTGGAATTATGGTTTACTATTTTGCGCCTTCAAGTGCTTTTGCTGCCAAGACGTTGAAATCGTCGCTTGTAGTAGTAGCACCGGTTACTGTATCTACTGCAACAGCAGACTCAGCACCAACCAGCTTGCCTTCGAGTTCTTCCATAGCCTTTGCAAGGTCAACCTTTGTCTGGTCTGCCATAGCCTTTATGTAGCCCTGATCCTGTGATTTAAGCTTATTGTCTTTGTTGACATAGTCAAAATCTACAGTGCTGATTTTGCCATCTTTTACTTCGACAGTGATCTGTCCCTTCCAGCCGTAATTATCATAATTGTCCTGTGCAGCTGTGTATGAACCGTCTTTCAGTCCGTTTTCAGCAACAGGGGCTGTTGTTGGTTCGGCTACCGGCGCAGTTGTCGGTGCAGGTGTGGGTTCTGCTGCTGCAGGTGCGCTCGGGCTGCATGCAGCAAGGTTAAGAGCAAGTACACCAGCAAGTGCAAGTGTTGTTAATTTTTGTAATTTCATTAATAGTTCCTCCAAATCATTAATACATTCGTTATAATAATACATTCAAGTTATATTATTGTCAAACTTCAAATAAGTGAAAATAATGGATTAAAACAATACTATGATAATAATTCTTATTATGACTTGATAATGCTGGTTTAAGCTTCTGTTGGTGCATAGATGGAAATAAAATTGTAAAAATATACTTCCGGAGATATAATTTTATATATCAGCTATCGGAATAACCAAATTTATGGATCAAAGGAGGGAGCAACATGAACAGGCTGGAAATTGGGGGAAAGGACATAAAGGAGGACCTGCAGGCATTTGCCGGGGAGCTGGTCAGGATAAAGAGCACCTCCGGCAATGAAGAGCGGATAATCAGGCATATAGCAGACAAAATGAACGCCCTGGGATATGACGAGGTCATAATTGACAGCTTCGGAAATGTGGTCGGCAGGGTTGGCAGCGGTGAGACGGCCATAATGTTCGATTCCCATGTGGATACTGTAGAGGTCAGGGACGCAGATAAATGGGAGGTGCCGCCTTTCAGTGGTGAAATAATCAATGGCTGGCTCTGGGGAAGGGGTTCCGTCGATATGAAATCCGGGGCGGCTGCCTCGATATATGCGGCTGCTGCCGCCAAGCATCAGGGCCTGCTGGAGGGAAAGCGGGTCTATGTTTCCTGCACCTGCTTTGAGGAGGACTGTGACGGGGAGAACCTGAAGCACATGTTCAAGGAGCTGGGCTTCAAACCGGATTTCTTTGTCACCTGCGAGCCCTCAGGTAATATTATAACTCTGGGTCACAAGGGAAAAGCGCAGATAGTCATAAAAACACAGGGAGTCTCCGCCCACGGGTCGGCGCCTGAAAAGGGTGTGAACGCAATTTACGAAATGGCTGAGATAATCCAAAGGGTAGAGAAAGTCAACCTGGAGCTTATGGCAAAAGACGCCCCCAAAGGTACTCTGGTTATGTCGAGGATAACGAGTACCAGTGCTTCACTGAATGCAGTACCCTCCGAATGTGAGGTATACCTGGACAGGAGGATGGTGGTCGGAGAAACGGAAGAAACCATAAGGGACGAGATGGACAGGATAATAAAAGGGAAGAATGCCCACTGGGAGATAGGGGTATTGCACCGGAAAACCTGGACCGGAATGGATATAACCTATGAGCCGTTTCATCTTGCCTGGAAGCTGGATATGGACCATGAATTGTCCAGGGCTTTCATTGATTCTCATAGGGAGGTTTTTGGCGAGGAGCCCAAGGAGTTTGATTTCTGGGACTTCAGTACCAATGCCGTTACAACAGTGAGCATGGGTATCCCTACAATAGGCTTCGGACCCGGAGAATACAAGCTGGCCCATATGATAAACGAACGCTGCGAGCTCAGCCAGCTCATAGATGCCTGCAGTATGTATATTAGTGTAATAAATAAATTGTAATATATCCGGGACTGAATTGTTTGATGAAGCAATGGAGCTTCTTAAGAGAAAGGTGTTTCTCTTGGGAAGCTTTGTTTTTGCATATAACAGGTAGAAGGCTGTGACATAGAAAAGCGGAACGGTTCGCAACCGTTCCGAATGTCGCATCCTTCAAAAATTATGCCGCAGCTCACTCATTCCTGTCACTGATAGGCTGTCCTGCCAAGCCGTAAAGCATCAGCTCACACAGCTCCTTCAAAAGGTCTTTATTTTTATTGTTAAGTATTTCAGGCTGTTGAAGTGTATTCTGGTACATTTTCAGGTAAATAGTAGCCGCTTCCACGGAAATCTCCTTGCGTATATAGCCTTCACTGCGGCCCTTTTCAATAAATTGGCCCACTATATAAGGATATTTGTGTTTATAAAATTCATCTACTATTTTTTTTATCTCCGGATCGGTATCAAATAATGACCTCAGAGTTTCCAGGTTTATATTGTCGATGAAAGCATCACTCATCGATACGTCGCGCTTCATTAGATCAGGAAAAGG
>JAEXXN010000081.1 GCA_023405875.1 Bacillota bacterium
CGTGTTTGACGCAGGAATTATATCTTATCATGTTTGTTCGCTTCTGTCAATTGGCAATTTGTATCAATTGACATTTCTTTTTCTGTCTGTTCTCTGCCTCGTTTGCGACAGGAATCTCAGTTTATCATGTTATTTATATTAAGTCAATTGTTAATTCCGTCCTTTTTACTCCAGCCTCAGAATGCTGTATCCGTTGTCTATAAGGTATTCAATAATCTCAGGCAAAGCCTTTGCAGTTTCTTCTTTGGCGCTGGTACTGTGAAACAGAATGATTGCCTTGCTCTTGTTCTTCAGTTGACTCTTTACTGCCGCCGCTATTTCGCTGCTGGTGATGCCTTTTATCCTGCTGTCCATACTGTCTACGTTCCACAGGACTATTTCGTATTCAGCCAGTGCAGCCTTATACTCCTGGCTTCTTATATATGGAGCGCCATAAGGAGGCCTGAAAAGCTTCGGCATTATACCTACTGCGTCATATATTGCTTTTGAAGTCCTTGCCAGCTCATCAGAAAAATTCTTTACATCGGAATATATTATTTCCTTTTTATGAGTATAGGTATGGTTCCCTACGTTGTGGCCCTCATCAATCAATCTCTTCAGGACATCCTTGTTCTTGCTTACCGAATTTCCCAATATGAAAAAGGTAGCCTTGACCTCATATTGTTTTAGTATATCAAGAATCTGCGGAGTCACCTTTTTATCAAGCCCGTCGTCAAAGGTCAGGTATGCGGTCTTGGAAGCCTTGCTGCCGGTACTTTCAGTTATTTTCACCGGAGCTTGATTTCCACTGTTCTCTATTGATCCGGGCTTTTCCTGATTCTGCTCAAAATACTTCTCTACAAGCTGTACAGGCAGGTAAATTCCCGATACCGCAAGAGGAAAATAGACAATTCCTCCCACAAGGATACCTGTGCTTTCCTTATTAATAGGAATACTCTCTTCGGAAAATACCGGCTGAGTGCCCCCAAGCAAAGCAAAAATCAAAACAATTGCCGTCAAGCTTATTATTTCACTTTTTTTCAATATATATTTTAATCTATGAATTGTTGTTTTTTTCATCAGCGATAATTTCATCATACCTTGCCTTTACCTTTCTCAGATCCTCCCAGAAAAGCCTTTTTTTACTTTCGTCCCGCAGCAGTGCCGCCGGATGAAAGGTGGCTATTATATTAAAGCCCTTCCTGTCGAACCAGGTTCCTCTGATAGCTGTGATCCTTGCCTGTTTGTCAATTATGTGTTTTGCCGCAGTGGCTCCAAGACATACAATGATTTCAGGCCTTATAACAGCCACTTGATTTCTGAGGAAAGGAAGACAGGCTTCTGCCTCATCATCTTCCGGGGTGCGATTTTTTTCAGGCCTGCATTTGCAAATATTGCATATATAAAAATTTTTGTCCCTGTGGAAATCCAGTGCAGCCAGTGCTTTGTCCAGCAGTTGTCCCGCCTTGCCTACAAAAGGCCTTCCAAGCCTATCCTCATCCGCTCCCGGGGCTTCCCCTACGAACATGACCCGTGACCTCAGATTTCCCTCTCCCGGCACGGTATTTGTCCTGTTCAAATGCAGGCGGCATCTTCTGCAGCTTCCGATCTCCCTGTACAGCTCATCCATCGTAAGCATAGCCATACCTCTCTTACTATATATATTATGGTAGTACTTATAATATACTATATTTTTTGTACTAATTCTATTGCAGATCATTTGGAAGAATGTAACATAAAAATGATGTGCAGCAACCGGAACGACACGGGGGTCGTTCCCTACAATATACCAATTGTCATGTGTCGTTTGTAGGGAACGGCCCCTGTGCCGTTCCGCACCCATGTTACACGCCATATTTACTTCGCATCATTCTACTATTGAGAAATAAAAATAAGCTATTTTTCAATAGCTTACTTCAACACCAGTTTATCCTTCAATATATACGTTCTGTCCCGGTGGGTGATTTCCAGCTCCTTACCCTCCAGGAGCTCATAAGCGGTTCCCGCCTTATTTATTGTCAGCTTTACAACCCTTCCCCTGTAGGTTATCTTGAAGCTGTACTCCTCCCAGTCAGGGTGTATATACGGCTGAAAGCTCAGTATGCTGTCATATGCCCGCATCCCGGCAAAACCGTTTACTATGCACATCCAGCTTCCTGCCATGTTTGCCGTATGTACTCCATGATGCGTATTGCCCTGATAATCATCCAGGTCCATTCTTGCCGTTTTTATAAAATACTCATATGCCTTTTCATGATAGCCTATATCGTTGGCGACTATGCTGAATATGCAGGCAGAAAGGGAGGAATCATGTGTAGTTACCTTTTCGTAGTAATCATAGTCTCTCCGCCTCTGCTCAAGGCTGAATTCATGTCCCAGAAGAAACAATGCAAGTACCACATCCGCCTGCTTGCAGACCTGGTGCCTGTATATGACCAGGGGATGGTAATGCAGGAGCAGCGGATAGTTTTCCTTCGGAACATTTTCAAAATCCCAGACCTCCTTCTCAAGGAAGCTGTCATCCTGGGGATGTATTCCATGCTTTTCACTGTATGGCAGGTACATATTGTCAGAGGCAATATTCCAAAGAGCTATTTCTTCACTTTCAAGTCCCAGCTCCGAAACAAGCTCCTCAAATCGGCAGCTTTGGTTTTTCTTCATCCATATGGCAGTATTATAGGCATACTCAAGGTTTTCCTTTGCCATCAGGTTGGTATAAAAATTATTGTTTACTATCGCTGTATATTCATCAGGGCCTGTAACACAGTTTATACAGAAGCTGCCTCCTTTTTCGCCGCTGAAGTAACCCAGGTCCGCCCATAGTCTGGCAGTTTCAAATACTATTTCCGCTCCGTAGAGCAATAAAAATTCATAGTCCTCTGTAGCCTCCATGTATTTTTTTATTGCATGGGCTATATCGGCATTTATATGGTATTGAGCAGTGCCTGCCGGAAAATACCCTGAGCACTCCTCTCCGTTTATCGTCCTCCATGGGAACAGCGCTCCCTTGCTGTGGGACATCTCCCTTGCCCTTGCCCTAGCCTGCTCAAGGGTATTGTACCTGTATTCCAGGAGCTTTCTGCTTATTTGAGGACTGCTGTAAAGAAAAGCGGGAACCACATACATCTCGGTATCCCAGAAATAATGGCCCTCGTAGCCTTCTCCCGTAAGGCCCTTTGCACATATGTTCGTCTTACCGTCTCTGCCTGCTGCCTGAAGCAGGTGAAAGAGATTGAACCTTATGGCCTGCTGCAGGGCTATATCCCCCTTTATTTCTATATCGGCCTTATCCCAATAATCAGAAAGAAAATCGGCCTGTTCCTCCTTCAATATGCTGTACCCCTTATCGGCAGCATCTGTCAGCAATTTGCCGATGTTGTCCGGAATACCCCCGGGAATTCCCGGATAAGCATCATATGCAATATACTTTGTATAATCTATTTCCTTGCCTTTTTCACCTTTTATCCGGTATTCGGAGCCCACCCTGTCCTCTTCTATAAACACTTCCCTTGCATAGCCGCAAGATGTCCTGATGCTTCCCCGGGCAGCACAAACAACAGTTATTGCTGTTCTTGTGGTCCTCTGCATAAGGACTGACGTTTCATTTTCTGCAAAGGCAGCAACGGTATAGAAAGCTCCCTTTTCAAGCCCTGCACCTATCCTTGGGTCCTTTTCCGCCAAAGACCGCTTCAAATTCCCATCGATCTCCGAAACAATTCTTATATTCCCTTCAAAATTTACCGGGACCACCTTGTATTTGACAACGGCCAGATTCTTTCTCTGGAAGCATGTCATTCTCTCTGTCTCCAGCCTTATCTGCCTTCCCTTGGGCGACTGCCAGAGGATGCTCCGTTTTAATACGCCTTCCTTCATATCGATTGAACGCATGTACTCCAGGAGTGTCCCCCTCTGCATATCGAAAAGCTCATCCTCCAGGTACAATACTATCTTTTTTCCGTTGGCGACGTTGATCATGGTCTGGCTTTTTTCCGGAAAGCCATAGGCAATTTCCCCGTACCTGATGATCCCTTCCTCATAAACACCGTTCAGAAACGTCCCCTCGGCTCCCAGGCCCGCCTTCTCATCCAGCCCTTCTTCATAGGTCCCTCTTATACCTATAAACCCGTTTCCTATAGAAAAAATCGTTTCATTATGAAAATTCCTCTCAGGGCTAAAGCCATCCTCAATTATTTCCCATTCATCCAGCCTGTAATACGGCTTTATTTCTTCAATATTTGCATTCATACTGTCTGCCCCTTTCTGATATCTGCAACCTTTATCATTC
>JAEXXN010000084.1 GCA_023405875.1 Bacillota bacterium
CCCTGAACGATACCATAGATATCGGCAGGCTGGAGGAAAAAATGCTGTTTATAAAGCTCCCCAGCAAAAAGATCATACCTGCTGTGGATATCAACTGCAAGACCTTTGAGATACCCTATGAGCAGAAAACGATGACGGCTATAATCAGGAACCTGGCGGCAAACACCACCGGGCTGGAGAATACAACGAAGAAATACAGGGCAAATATCGGCAATATTTACAAGCACATTAACAATATCCATTATACAGACAATGATGAAATTGAGATATCACAGTATGTGAAGGAAAAGCTGCAGAGGCTCACGGACAAAAAGCAGCTGTCAGATAGCCTGAAGTCACTGGGGGACAGCCGGATAGCAATAAAAAGCAAAACCCTGCTGGCTTCCGGCAAGGCAAAGCTCAAGGAGAATTTTACAAAAAACTGTAAGGCAATATCCGGCAGCATATCAAAAAATAAATATATATGTGCATATATAAAGAAGCAGCAATAATGCTGCTTCTTGTTTTTCCCTTCAAAAGCCGAAAAGGACCTTTATGCTTTTGTGCCTGCCCTTTCCGGATGCAATCTCAATGGCCTTTTTATAGTCCTTGATATCAAGTATATGGGTAACCAGAGGGCTTATATCTATCTTCCTCCCGGTTATCAGCCTGAGCGTGTGCCTGTAGGTGGATTCAGTGAGTCCTTCGATGCTCTCTGTCCCACACCAGTAAGCTCCGTGCAGCCTTATCTCCTTAAGCCATATGGGCGTCCAGTCCACACCCTTCGGAGCCGACGCCAGGCCTATAAGCACCATGGTCCCACCCGGTCCCGTGAACCTCAGGGCTTCATCAATGCTGGCATCTGAACCGACACATTCATATACCCTGTCAAAGCCCCCTGCCATGACCCGCTTTCCTACTATCGGCTTATAAAGGGTACCTCCCGTTATTTGAGCAAAGGTAGAGTAATAATCACCCCCGCGGTTATACACAACATTGTCGGCGCCGTATTTTTCCGCCAGCTCCCCCTGGAATTTGTGTCTTGCAAGTATTGTGATCCCGGCTTTTGAGCCCAACGCCCGTAAACATGCGACTACCATCAGCCCGATGATTCCGCTTCCTACTACAAGAACCTTTTCATTGTCGTCGGGAAAATTCCTGGCAACCGGATGCAGTGCTGAAGCTATAGCATCCACAAGGACCGCATCCTCTCCTTTTATATCCTCCTCAAGCTTGATAAGCTGTGATTTGTGTGCTATGTAATATTCTCCCCAGCTTCCTCCGGTATCCCGGCAGGAGCCGATGGACATGCCGGGTGACAGGAGGCCTTTTGTAAAATTGCTGCATAACGATGGATTTCCGCTTTTGCAGCTATCGCATTCCTCCTCTATTCCTCTTACCCTGCAGGAAAGTATCGGATCGGCAATTACCCTGTCCCCTTCCTCAAAGCCCTCTACTCCGCTCCCCTTTTCCACTATTACTCCCATATTCTCATGGCCTATGACAAAGGGAAAGGAAACAAAGGGTGATGCGGAAGGGCTGTCGTGCAGGTAGATCAGGTTCAGGTCACTGCCGCATATACCTCCGAAGCTTGTTTTGATTTTTACCCAATCCCGCCCCGGAAACTCCGGTTCCTTTATATCCTCCCTGTAGCCTGTGCAGGTCACACCTCCGTAGCTCAACCTTTTGCTGACCTTTCCCAGCAGCAGGGTCCCTGCGTACTTTTTTACGTCCCCATCAAATACTATGCCCCTCATATCATTATCTCCTCGTAAATAAACTCTAAATTGCTTCCTTTTCCTTTCCTATGACCTGATATTCCCTTCCTACCGTTTCCAGCGCATCCAGCGCTTTATCAAGCTGCTCCCTGGTATGCGCCGACATAAGGCTCATCCTGATCCTTGACAGCCTCTTGGGTACTGCAGGATACATTACAGGATTTACATATATGTCCAGCTCATGCAGTCTGCTGCACATTTCTCTTACCTTAAGGTCATCCCCGATAATAATGGGGAATATCGCTGTCTCGGAATTGCCAAGATCGAAGCCCATGGCTGTGAGGTTGGACTTGAAATAAGCTATGTTTTTCCACAGCTTTTCCCTGTGCTCCGGTTCGTCCTCAATAACATCAAGGGCAGCCAGCAATGAACCTGCAACCTGCGGAGGCATAGCCGTGGAGAATATGTAGGGCCTGGAATAATATCTCAGCAGTTCTACCAGCTCCCCGCCTGACGCAATAAACCCGCCTACGCCTCCCAGGGCTTTTGACAGTGTACCTGCAACTATATCCACCTTTCCCTCTATGTTATGGTGCTGTGGTGTGCCTCTTCCGGTCTCTCCTATGACACCTGTTGCATGGGCTTCATCCACCATGACATATGCGCCGCAGGCCTTTGCCAGCTCTACGATCCTGTCAAGGGGAGCTATGTCGCCGTCCATGGAATATACTCCGTCTACTGCAATCAGCTTGGTATTGTATTTGTCCTTTACCCTGATAAGCGTTTTTTCCAGGGAATCCATGTCATTGTGCCTGAAGAACTTGGTGTTTGTTGCTTTGCAGCCGTCAATTATGCTGGCGTGAACAAGCATATCCAGTATAGCAATGTCA
Organism: Bacillota bacterium; assembly: GCA_023405875.1. Classification (GTDB taxonomy): domain Bacteria; phylum Bacillota; class Clostridia; order Lutisporales; family Lutisporaceae; genus BRH-c25. The sequence goes on from JAEXXN010000084.1 coordinate 2,588, forward strand.
TCCTCCTGGAGCAGTGTAAGCAGCGACCCGCAGTTAGAGCCGAAGCCGGAGGTATAAATTACGGCGGACTCACAGCCCTTAAACCCGGCAAGCTTTTTCTCCAGTTCTATATGGAGATCCAGAGTTCCTCCCAACAGCGGGACACTTCCTGCACCCGAGCCGTACTTCTCCAGGGCCTCCCTTCCTGCTGCTATGGTTCTGGGATGCTTTGTCAGGTTAAGATAATCATTGGATGCCAGATAAACCATTTCCCTGAGCTTTCCCGTATACTGGTCCCTGACCTTCATTACAGGACCCGAGCCGTCTGTTGACACTCTCCTGTACTGCAGGTGCCTTCTGTCCTCAACATCCTTCCTGTATTCCTCAAAGGCCTTTGCCCTTCCCATGATATCTGTGCCCGGCACCTTGAAAAAATCAGCAAGACTGTAATCTCTTGAATCCATTTCAATAACCTCCTGTATAATTCTTGACAATTGTTTATTTCTACTTAATATCCCACTCCCTAACAATTTTATGTGTACATTTCTGTGCACATAAACAATCATATATATTATACCACTTTTTCAAATATTTAGAAGCTGATCGGTATCAACTTCAATACTTTTCACCCGTCATTATCCGACAGCTTTCTTGACAGCAGCCGTAATGCCGTAGATAATAAAAAATAGGATAAACTATAATATAATTTAGACGTGCGTAGGCAAGAAAATTTTCCCACAGTCGAAAAAAAATTTTCTACTGATACATTATAAGCCAGACAGGGAGGTTACCATTCTGAAAAACCTATTGATTTTTGTATTAATACTTCTGATCTTATCTGCCTTTGCAGGCTGCACCCCTCCGCCGATGACCGAGGACAACCAGGGAGAAGCAGTTCAGCCTCCTGCGGTCACACCGGTCGAAACGGAGAAGGATTTGCTTGGAGCTGAAGCTGCTTCAATACTTGAAAAAATGACCCTTGAAGAAAAGGTGGGACAGCTTCTGGTTGTGGGCTTCCATGAGGATATTCAGGAGGAGGCCCTTCAGGAGTATTTTGATAAATACAAGGTTTCCGGCTTCATCCTTTTCAGCAGGAATTATAAGGATTTTGATTCCCTGTACACCCTTGTACAGGCTTTGAAGGAAAAAAACTTAAAAGCCGGCAATCTTCCCCTTTTTATTTCCATAGATGAAGAGGGCGGCACAGTCTCCAGGCTTCCAAAGGGCGGAACACATTTCCCCGAGGCCAAGCTGGTGGGTGAAGCAGATAAGCCTGAACTGACCTACAGCTCCGGTGAGGTAATAGGCAGGGAGCTTCGTGCGTCAGGTATCAACCTGGACTTCGCCCCTGTACTCGATATAGTCAGCGACAGCGGAAACAAGCTGCTTATCAAGCGGTCCTACGGAAATAATGCCGATACAGTGACCAGGCATGGGACAGCCTTTATTAACGGTCTCCAGTCAACGGGAGTAATAGCGTCACCCAAGCATTTTCCAGGTCACGGGAATACCACGGTGGATTCGCACAGCGACCTTCCTGTTATAGCTATGGATAAAGAGCTGCTGGACAGCAGGGAGCTGGTACCCTTCAAGTCCGCCATAGCTGCGGGCGCAGATATGATAATGGTCGGGCATATCGCCTTTCCCAAGCTGGACCCGTCAGGCTTGCCCGCTACAATGTCCGACTTCTTTCTGACCGATATACTCAGGGATGAGCTGGGATTTGAGGGAATTGCGATATCAGACGATATAGAAATGTCGGGGTATATAAATGCCAGGGCCAGCCTGGAGGAAGGAGTCGTGACCTCCTTCAACGGCGGACTCGACGTTTTCCTTATAGGGCACACAAAAGCAACAGAGGTGCAGGTATTTGAAGCCCTGAAGCAGGCAGTGCTGGATGGGAGGATCACCATGGAAAGGCTCAATGAATCGGTAACCAGAATCCTCAGAGTAAAGCTCAGGCACAAGCTGACCGATACCATGGACTACAGCCTGGAGGAGGCTTCAGGGATATTCGGAAGCGAGGAGCACAAGGCAATTTTAAAGGAGATAAACGAAG
>JAEXXN010000115.1 GCA_023405875.1 Bacillota bacterium
GGTTATTGATAATGAGGGTAAAACCGTTCATGAATTCCAGTCCCGCACAGTCAGACAGGTGATCTCCAAGGAGACTTCAGCAAAAATGAGGCAGATCCTGGAGTTTGCGGTAGCACCCACTGCAGCATCCTACATACCCGGCTACAAGGTGGCAGGAAAGACCGGGACTGCTCAGAAGGCAGAAGGCGGCATCTATGTATCAGGAAAATATGTTTCATCCTTTTGCGGCTTTGCGCCTGCCAATGATCCCAAAATTGCAGTGCTCGTTGTTATAGATGAACCGGGAGGAGACCAGCATTTCGGCGGTGTAATTGCGGCGCCGGTGGCTAAAAGCATTATATATGATACCCTTAGATATCTGGACGTAAAGCCTCAGTATACCGAGGCAGAAAGGCAGCTTATGGAAAAGCCGCTGGTAAAGGTTCCGGAGGTCAGGAACATGCCGCTGAAGGAGGCAATAAAGGTGCTTGCAAACAGTAAGCTCAAATATAGTGTGGACTCAGAATTTGAGCACAATATGGAGTCCGCTATTCTGGACCAGACTCCCAAGCCCGGAGCTGATATTAATGAAGGCTCTATCATAATTTTGAATGCTAAACCAATAGAATAAATCAGCAGAAATTGCCAGGGCAACGAAATTAAGGTAAACCTTCAATTTTGGTTGCCTTTTTGCAAAAGAAGATGGATAATGATAAGGTAATTTACAGTTGCTGCATAAAAACTATGAGGATATTATGGAAGAATTGCTTCTGACAGCAGCGGCATCGGCATATAGATGCCAAAACCTGTCAACAATAGCGATATATAAGGAGGATAAGGATGAAGCTTAAGGAATTATTAAAAGATGTTGATATTATATATTCCATGGGAGATATGAATACAGAGATAAGCGGAATAGCATATGATTCAAGGAAAATAAAGAAGGGCAACCTGTTTATCTGTGTAAGCGGATACACCAAGGACGGGCACAGCTTTATAAATGAGGCATTGCAGAAGGGTGCTGCCGCATTTTTGGTGGAGAAAGATGTGGAGGCTCCGGGAGCAGCCTTGGTGAAGGTCAAAAGCTCAAGGGCGGCTATGCCCATACTTGCAGCTTGCTTTTACGGCAACCCTACGGAAAAGCTGCAGCTTATAGGCATTACAGGAACCAGCGGCAAGACGACCACCACCTATTTGATCAAATCTATCCTGGAAGCCGCTCATAAGAAGGCAGGCCTTCTGGGGACAATATCGACACAAATCGGAGACAAGGTATATGTGTCAAGCAAGACGACTCCGGAGTCGCTGGATCTTCAGAGCCTGTTCAGGGAAATGACGGATATGGGCATGGAATATGCAGTAATGGAGGTATCTTCACACTCGCTGGAGCTGGGAAGGGTAGAAGGCTGCAAATTCAGCGCCGGAGTATTTACCAACCTGAGCCAGGATCATCTGGATTTCCACAAGACTATGGAAAACTATAGGGATGTAAAAAAGAAGCTTTTCTATAAAACCAGAGATGCAAACATTATTAATATTGATGATATGCATGGAAAATTGATTGCCGAAGAAATACGCAGCCTCAAGACTCCGCTTGTTACCTTCGGCATAGATCATCCGGCGGATATAATGGCGAAGGATATCCGTATAGATTCCAAGGGCGTTTCTTTTATGCTGGTCACGCCTGAATACCGTACCGAGCTAAAAATCAGGATACCGGGAAAATTCAGCGTATATAATGCTCTGGCAGCAGCGGCGGTCGCTTATTCAGCAGGTATCGACAGTAAAGACATAAAGGAAGGCTTGTATAGGGTCGGCAGTGTTCCGGGCAGATCTGAAATAGTAGAAACCGACACCCCCTATACCGTTATTATTGATTATGCCCATAAACCCGATGGCCTGGAAAAGATTCTGACTGCGATCCGGCAATATTCAAAGGGACGCATTATTACCATGTTCGGCTGTGGTGGTGACAGGGATAAGGAAAAGCGGCCTATGATGGGCAAAATTGCGGGAGAGCTTTCGGATTATGTGATAATTACCTCCGATAATCCGCGATCGGAAGATCCGATGGATATAATAAGACATGCGGAAGCTGGAATAAAATCCACAAATTGTGACTATATTTGTATAGAAAACAGAAGGGATGCAATAAAGTATGCCCTGAAAATTGCAGCAAAGGATGATATTATATTATTGGCGGGAAAAGGTCATGAAACCTATCAGGTTCTGAAGGACAGAACCATTCCCTTTGATGAAAGAGATATCGTGGATGAGCTTCTGAGGGAGGAGTTATAATGGAGGTTTTGAGGGTAGAAGAAATTGTAAGCGCTGCAAACGGGAAGCTGATGAATGCTTCGACGGACCTGGAAATTGCAGGAGTCAGCATTGACAGCAGGAGCATAAAACCGGGAGATATGTTTGTAGCTCTGAAGGGAGAAACCTTCGACGGGCATGATTTCATAAATGCTGCGGCAGCAAAGGGTGCAGCTCTTATAATCACTGAGAAGGAGCCGGAGGGAAATATCCCCCATATGCTTGTGGGGGACTCGCTTAAAGCTCTGCAGGAGATTGCCCGCTATTACAAGGATAAGTTCCGTATCCCCTTTGTTGCGATAACCGGAAGCTCCGGGAAAACGACAACAAAGGATATGATGGCCTCAGTGATCTCCCAGAGGTTCAAGGTCCTGAAAACCGAAGGCAATCTGAACAACGCCATAGGGCTTCCCC
>JAEXXN010000165.1 GCA_023405875.1 Bacillota bacterium
CAATTTTGAAATTGCCAAGCTTGATATTAGGGATCAGGTGTTTCTTTCAAGAAAAATCTATAGACTTAACAAACAATAAATTGTATACCATCTCTCCGAACAAATTGTATACCATGTGTACTTGACAACGGGGGTCGTTCCCTACGATATACCAACTGTCATGTGTTGTCCGTAGGGAACGGCCTCTGTGCCGTTCCGAACCCGTATTGCACACCATTTTCTATGTCGCATTCTTCCTATATTGTGCCAAACACTGGCAAAATGGGGACAAACCGGTCTCCTTGCCCCCATTTTTAAATCAATTCTCCCGGGGGATTTCCCGTTCTCAGGGGAAGCGCTTCCTTTCCGAGCAAAACAGCGTTGAAGCCCTTGCCGGTTGCAAGCATACCTGCCGCTTCCAGGCTCCTTCTTGAGATGACATTATAATACCAGCAGCCCGCAACAGGTATCAACCCTTTTGAATATGCCCATTCCTTCAGGTGCCAGAGAATAGTCTGTGCTACTCCCTTCTTCCTGTGCTCCCGGCAGGTTATCATACCGATTGAAACACAATCGGAAAATAAACGCCCACGCTCTACTATCCCGCAGCCCAGCAGATCATTTCCATCCTCCAGAACAAATATAGTCTCCGCCTTTATCCTCTGCTCCAGCTTATCGAAGAAGTCTCCGGTTTCCTTTACTATTGCAGGTATATCGGAAGGACCGGCAGTCCTGAAGCTTCCTTTTCCTGCTTCTGCCTGGGGCTTTTGCACTCTTCCGGAGTCGATAAAATAACAGGCTTCCATTTCCACCTTATAGTCCCATTCGACGATCAGGGACAGCAGAAGCGGGTCCTGGGTGAGGATGTTGACAGTATTTATACTCTTTTCTTTGATGCAATACTCAAGGGCAGCCGGGCCATGTCTGAAGCAGGCCGGGAGGATATGGAAATACCACAGCTCTTCCTTTATGATACCGGCATAGCCTATATCTGCTCCGTCATAAGCTATCCTATATATTGTGCTTTCCTCCAGCTTGTTCTCGCAGTAAGAGTCCAAGGGTTGGACCAGATGGTCTTTGTGGCTGGCAAGGATAGAAGTTATTTCCCTTAGGGTCGAGGTGGTCAGGGTGAATGAGGCTTTCATATTTTGATATCTCCCTTCCAAACCGCTTATACTTTCCTCTGAACCTGGCGGTGCTTTTCCACATACTTTATATGCGGCATATCCATTATTATTCAAATGCCGCTCAGGCTTATGAATTTGCTATTCCTGAAGGTACATGCCCGGTAGGCACTATTTTGGATGCAGGATCACAATAGGCCATTTGATCGTCGAAAAATATATGCGGCCTGAACTGCTCCAATATCGGCGCCTTGTCTAAACCGCCCAGGAAGAATGACTCGTCAACATTTACACCCCAATACCTTAAGGTTTTGATTGCACGCTTATGGGCCGGGGCATTTCTGGCAGTTACAAGAGCTGTCCTTATGGGTTGCTCCGTCGCTCCCCTGAATGCGCTTTGAATTTTACTCAAGGATTCCAAAAACGGCTTGAATGGACCTGGGCTCAGTGGGGTTTCGCTATTGTCCGATTCATTCTTCTTAAAGGCTTCCATTCCGCTGTTCTTATATACTGCTTCCGATTCATCACTGAAGATAACTGCATCTCCGTCAAAGGCTATTCTCAGGCAACCTGAAGCTTCTTCATTGAAATCAGAGCCTTTGAGTATTGTCGCCGCAGCATAGCCATTCTCAAGAGCCATTCTTACATCTTCATTCTTGGCAGACAAAAATAATGATGAATTAAATGACTTCAGATAATTGTATGGGCTGTTCCCTCCGGTAAAGGCTGCACGGGTAATGTCCAAACCGTACCGCTCGATTGCATTAAATACTCTTAACCCTGTATTTGCATCATTTCTGGATACAAGTATTACTTCAAATATTCCGGCATTGTTATGGGGATATTTTATATCCAATAATTTCTTGATCAACGAAAAAGCAACACCCTTTTTAAGTATTTCGTTTTCATGGTCTATCTGATACTTAATGTATTCTTCCAGCCCTTTTTCTTCAAATACGGTATTGCTGTCATCCAGGTCGAAAAGCGCCCTGGAGGATATTGCTATAACTATCTTATCATTTAATGAAGCCGGCATATTGAACCCTCCATTTCCATCAATTGCAATTTAGTATGGTATTCTTCACGGACAGTAAAATTCCTTTATTATTTGTTAAGCTAATACGCCAATATCTCATAACCCTCATCGGTTATCAGCACCATGACCTCCCATTGCGCAGAGGGTTCATTGTCTGCAGTATAGATAGTCCAGCCGTTATCCCTGTCCTGCAATATATCGGCTGTGCCTTTGTTTAACATAGGCTCTATCGTAAATACCATCCCGGGAGCCATCAGCATTTCAGTACCTTTTTTTGATACATGGCTGACCCAGGGTTTATCGTGAAATTTCAATCCAACTCCATGTCCCCCTATTTCTTTTACAACTGTGTACCCATTTTTCAAGGCATGTTCATGTACAGCCTGACCCATATCTCCCAGGAACCCCCAGGGCTTTACCTGCTCCAGCCCAACGCTGATACAATCCTTTGCCACCTGGACCAGCCTTTTATTCTCTTCACTGACATTGCCGATGCAGAACATTCTCGAGGAATCTGAGAAATAGCCGTTATATATGGTGGATACATCTACGTTGATGATATCCCCATCCTGCAAAACATCTTT
>JAEXXN010000417.1 GCA_023405875.1 Bacillota bacterium
GTAATACAGAATGACTCCCACTACCCATACAACTGCCGCACCCCAATTGACAAGCAGACCTTGCTGAATGCTCCTGTTTTTCCTTATGATGAAATAATCTGTCAGTAATATTGAAAAAAGAGGCGCAAATACCGAGCCTATTGCATACAAAAAGTTCTCATACTGTTCTATCGGTATTGCCAGTGCAATCAGGGTCCCCAGTGCTCCCATGCCTAATGCCGCCTTTTTTTCATCCAGCCATGGAAAAATGTTAAGGAGCGTAACCCCCGCAGAGTAAGCATCGAGAAAGGTTGTGGTAACAGTTGACAGAACTACGATACCAAGTGCCGTAAGGCCCAGATTCGCTGCCAGCATCATTGCACCGGGGTCTGCATTTCCTGCCTTGATGGCAGCCCCAAGGCCAACCGCATACATCCAACTGCTGCCGGTGAAATATCCCAGAAAGCTCCCTACGGCACCGGCTCTTTTACTCCTGGCGAATCTTGTATAGTCAGCTATCAAGGGAAGCCAGGACAAAGGCATTATTATATTCAACTCAATTGCAGCACCAAAGGACAGCTCCCCGGTGGGAGCCTTGCTGAACAATTCACTGCTGCCGAATACCACCCGGCTAAGGAGAAGAGTAAGGATAAAAAGCAGCCCTACGGCAATGAGGTTGAACTTTTTCCAGCCGTCCTTGCCAAATAGTATCCACAGGCAGATAAGGCCTCCTGTCATAATGCTCCAGAGGGAAAGGTTATCGTAGTACCACAGGGTTTTCGTTATTTCGTTTACCGATCTTGCCCCCGATATTATCATTACAGCCGTCCAGCCAAGCAGTTGAAGTACATTCAGTGCTGAAAACAGGTAAGCCCCGTATCTGCCGAAGGATATTCCCGTCGACATTATGGAAGGTATCCTTTCCGCAGTTCCTATAATTCCGCCCAGAACCAGGATCGTCGTACCTATGATGTGTCCTGTTATTATAGCGGCAAGGCCGTTTTTGAAACCAAGAGGAGCAAGCATCCCCCCGGTCAGTATCTCGGCAATGGACACCGCCGCTCCGAACCATAGTGCATAAAAGCTCAAGGCTGTAAGGTCATTTTTTGTTTTATCCATCGAGCATACCTGCCTTTTTGTATAATGTATAAAAATGATTTGCCGGCCCCGCTCCTTTACCCAGGGATAGGGAATTCCCTATTGCCGCGTTAATATATTCCTTTGCATTTTCAACAGCCGTCCCAACGGGATATCCCTTTGCCAGATTGGCAGCTATAGCAGCAGATAAGGTACATCCGGTCCCGTGAGTATTTTTCGTATATATTCTCCTGCTTTTAAGGCTGCTGCTGTTAATGCCGTCGTAAAGCACATCAGTTGCATCGCCCTCCAGATGCCCGCCTTTTATCAGCACATAAGCAGGTCCCATTTCGTGTATCAGGGCTGCAGCCTTCTTCATGTCCTCCAGGCTTTTGATCTCCATACCGGTAAGCACTTCTGCTTCAGGGATGTTGGGCGTCACTATTGCAGCCAGAGGCAGCAAGCTGCCGATCAATGCTGCTCTCGCCTCAGGCTGCAAGAGGTGATAACCGCTCTTGGAAACCATTACCGGGTCCAGGACGATTCCTGAGGGCTTATAGAAAAGCAGACCTGACTCTATAGCTTTTATTGTCTCAATTTGCGATACCATGCCTATTTTCAAGCCGTCTACCCTGATGTCCTCAAAAATCGCTTCCATCTGTTTAGTCACCATTCCGGCAGATATATCCTGGACCCCCAATACACCCATTGTATTCTGTGCGGTTACTGCGGTAATGACGCTCATTCCGTATACTCCATGGGCCGAGAAGGTCTTCAGGTCCGCCTGTATCCCTGCGCCGCCGCAGCTGTCCGAGCCCGCTATTGTCAAAGCATTCTTCATTTTTCATCACCCCCGGGCATCTGATTTTTTAAGCTATGATTCTTTTCCAGCAATTTTAGGATTGCATAGCCTATGCTGCTGCCCCCTATGGTACTGATAAGAAAAGGTACAATGAAATAAAAAGCAGCCACATCCTTCCCCATAAGCAGCTTTGCCATAGGGAAAGCAAGCAGACCTCCAAGTATTCCGGTCCCAAATATCTCTCCGGCCACGGCATAAAGCTTCTTCCCGAAGCTCCGGTACAGGATGCCTGCCAGAAATGCTCCCAGCATACTTCCCGGAAAGGCCAGCAGGGAGCCTGTCCCCAACAGGTTTCTGAACAATGAGATCAGGAACGCATTGGCCGTGCCGTACCAAGGGCCTAACAGTACGGCAGAAATAACATTGACAGTGTGCTGTACCGGGAAGCATTTTGCCGCTCCCACCGGTATGTAGATCAGGTTTCCCGCAATAACACCCAATGCCACAAGTAATGCAGAAAAAGTAAGTTTTTTGGTTTGCATAAAAAAATCCCTCCAATTCTTTTGTATTTGTACCGGAGGGGGCTAAAAGAAAAAGCATAAACCCCATAATAAGGATTTATGCTTATACGCTCATAAACACACGACTTCCCTACGCTGGCATTATCCAGATCAGGTAAAAGGGTCAGAGTCTTTACAGGGACTCTATCTCAGCTGGCCTTTCCAGCCCCCCCAGTACAAAGCTATTAATTTATTTCTGAATCATTCTAACACATATTCCCTGTCTTTTCAAGGCAGAACAGGCTTCAGCCCTTATACCCTTAATCAGTCAAAACTGATGTACAATGAGGACACCTGGTTGCATCAATATGCACCTCACTGAAGCAGTATTGACAGGTTTTGGACTTAGCTGCAGGTGCAGGCTGCTCTTTCTTTCTTGATAGCCTGTTTATCTGTTTTATCACAATAAATATTGAGAAGGCTACTATCAGGAAGTCTATAATGTTATTTATAAAAAGTCCGTAATTCAAGGTTGCAACGCCGGCTGCCTGCGCTTCCTTCAAGGTTTTGAAGCTTCCGTCGCCCAAAGTGATAAAAAGGTTTGTAAAGTCAAGCTTCCCAAGCAGTAAGCCGACCATAGGCATTATAATATCATTTACCAGCGATGTGACTATCTTTCCGAAAGCTCCTCCGATAACTACACCGACTGCCAGATCAATAACATTGCCTCTCATTGCAAATGCCTTAAATTCCTTCAGCATATGAACCCTCCTTCATATGAATATTATTATACAAGCCCTACATAATATTATATATATTTCGACAAAATACTGCAAGCTCTCGGACAGCCTGTCCTTTCACCTGCTTCTGGCTGAGGAAAGTCCGAAATAGCTTCCTGCGATTCCCATAACCACGCTTAGCGACATAATAAGCGTTACAAGCTGCGACAGCATATCGCCCAGGGACGGAAGCGGAATGAAGGGAAGCGGCCCTGTCACCCAGGAATACATATAGTTCAGCAGGAATGACATCAGGGCAGCCGCGAGAGCACCTCCCCCAAGGGTAAGCAGCAAGCCTTCAAGTATAAACGGGAAGGCTATGAATGACTCCGGCGCTCCCATTAACCTGAGGGTATTTATCTGCTCTCTGTTTTCGTATATTCCCATTCTTATGATATGGGATATTATCACCATAGTGGATATACCCACGGCTGCTACTACAAGATATCCCAATATTCCAAGGGCTGCGGCGATATTGACGATACGCCCCAGCACCTCCCTGTTATCCCTTACATGCTCGATTCCAAGCATGTAGCTCATTTCCTTCAATATCGGATCTATTCCGTCTATATCTATCTTTACCTCAATAAACGGATTGAATGGATTGTCTTCAAAATATCCCAGTACCCGGGCTTCCTTTCCTAATATCTTCTCCATCCGGCTATAGGCTTCATCCGCATCCACCAGCCTTGCTTCGTTAACACCCGGAATCCCTCCGATAGAATCCACCAGCTCCGCTACCTCATCCTCCTGGAGGCTTTCCATGAAATACACATTGACTTCAGCCTCTCCTTGTATGGCCTCAACAGCCGCGTTACTTACCCGCCAGCCTGAAACTACCATGGCAAGTATAAAGAAGATCATTCCTATACTTAACAGCGAAAAAATATTGGACATCAGGTTCAAACGTATAATTGTCTTAACTTCTCTAAGAAAGTAGCC
>JAEXXN010000430.1 GCA_023405875.1 Bacillota bacterium
TTCCTAACCTGATAGGCGAATACATCGAAAGCGAGATCGACACCTTGAAAATCATGCTGCTGCAGAACAAAATACAAAATTTCGTAGTAATCGGCTCTGAAATCCATGTAGTCCACGAGATTTTAAAAAGATCCGTAAGAAATTATGACCATACCCATATGGCTAAGGAAGAATTCTACAGGATTTACCGCCAGGTTATTGGAAAATCGCAGAAACAGATCATGGACACATACCAGTTAAATTCCGAGAATGTTGAAACCCTTGTGCCCGCACTTCTTATGTATGAAAAGTTTCTTTCGTTCACACACTCGGACATAATTTATACGCCTGACGTATCCCTTTGCGACGGTATTGTCAGATATCTGACCGGCAAGAAATTTCAGCTTGAGAACAATGCGTTTTCAGACAGGGATATTGTTGCAGCCATAAAAAAGCTCGGCGAAAGATATTCATATGATTCCAGGCACGCAGAGCAGGTAGAAAAAATATCGCTGCTGCTTTTTGACAGCTCCAGGCGGCTGCACGGGTACTCGGACAGGCAAAGGCTGTATCTGCAGCTTGCGGCAATTTCCCACGACATCGGCAAGTACATAAACATAAAAGAGCACAATGTGCTGTCCCAGAATATTCTTTTGAATTCCGACATACTCGGGCTTTCAAGGGCTGAAATGCTTATTATCGCAAATATAGTCAAATACCACGCCCTCAGCGTACCTTCAATGGAGGATCCGGATTATGGCTCCCTTGATTTCGACAGCCGGATAATGGTAGCAAAGCTTTCTGCCTTTATCAAAATAGCGGATTCACTGGATAGAAGCCATAAGCAGAAGCTTTCCGGTATAAAAGTCCTGTCCGGTGAACAGACTTTTTCCATCAAGGCGGAGACCCAATGCGATTGTCTGCTTGAAGAGTGGGAATTTGAAAATAAGAGTAATCTGTTCAAAGAAATCTACGGTATCAAACCGACTTTATTAATAAAACGAAAATAACCGGAGGCTTACATGAGAAAAAATATTAATGACAGTAAATTCTTTATTAACAGGGAATTAAGCTGGCTTGAATTCAATATGAGAGTGCTTGAGGAAGCCCAGGACAATACCAATCCCCTTTTTGAACGTTTGAAGTTCCTTTCTATTTTCAGCTCAAACCTGGATGAATTCTTCATGGTGCGCGTCGGTTCCCTGAAGGATCAGATAAATGCAGGCTTTGAAAGAGCAGACGCTTCAGGCATGACGCCCAAGGAGCAGGTACAGGCCATATATAGAAGGGTCGCAGCCATGCTCCGTGAGCAGTACAACTGCCTGAGCTATTCCCTGTTCCCTGCATTAAAGAAAGAGGGCATCAATTTCATAGCCGGCAATGCCTTGACACAGATTCAACTGAATACCATCAATGAGTATTTTGAAAATGAAGTATATCCCGTACTTACAACCATGGCTGTGGATGAAAGCAGGCCCTTCCCCCTCATTGCAAACAAAAGCCTCAACCTTGCCGTACTCCTTCAAAACGAGGAAAAGAATGAAAGCCTGTTTGCCACTGTGCAGGTACCTTCTGTTTTGCCAAGGTTTATAGAAGTGCCGACCAATACATCTACAGCAAATTATATCCTTATGGAAGAAATAATCAGGATGAATATATCCAGGCTGTTCAGCGGTTACAGGATAGCCGGGGTAAATGCCTTCAGAATAACTAGAAATGCAGATCTTACGCTCAATGAGGACGAGGCCGACGACCTGCTGCTGGAAATTGAGAAATCATTGAAAATGAGAAAATGGGGAGCGGCAGTCAGGCTGGAGGTCGACGCCCACAGTGATGACAAAATCATATCCATACTTAAGGATTCACTTGAGCTTGACCCGCAAAGCATCTATTACATCAAGGGGCCTCTTGATATCACATTCCTGACAAAAATACCGTCGATGCACGACAGGCCTGATCTCAGGGATCCGTTATATCCCAGCGTATATCCCCCTGCCTTCGCCGGATATGAGGATATGTTCTCCGCCATCAAGGAAAAGGATATACTGGTACACCATCCCTATGAGGATTTTCAAGCTGTTACTGATTTTATCAGCCAGGCAGCCGACGATCCGGAGGTACTGGCCATAAAGCAGACACTGTACAGGATAAGCAATAACTCAACAATCATCAAGGCACTTCTCAGGGCAATAGAGAAGGGCAAACAGGTTACCGTCCTGTTTGAGATAAAGGCTAGGTTTGATGAGGAAAATAATATACAATGGGCAAAAAAGCTTGAAGAGGTTGGCTGTCACGTAACCTATGGACTTATAGGCCTTAAGACCCATTGCAAGATAACCCTGGTCGTCAGGAAGGAACCGGAAGGGATCAACCGTTATGTTCATATGAGCACCGGAAATTATAACGAAACAACGGCAAGGCTTTATACGGATATAGGGCTGTTCACCTCAAACAAGCAGATAGGATCCGATGCCTCCGCCCTGTTCAACAGGCTGACCGGCTACTCCGATCAGCCCAACCTGTATGTTTTCAATGCGGCACCCTTTGATCTCAGGAAAAAAATCATCGAGCTCATTAAGAACGAGATTGAAATGTCCACACCTTATAAACCGGGAAGGATCATAATCAAGCTCAATTCCCTGGTGGATTCCGAAATTATAAAGCTGCTTTACAATGCATCCTGCCGAGGTGTCAAAATACATCTCATCATCAGGGGGATATGCTGTCTGCGTCCGGGTATCAACGGCGTAAGTGAAAATATCAGAGTTATCAGCATTGTAGACAGGTACCTTGAGCATAGCCGCATATTGTATTTCTATAACGGCGGAAGGGAGGATATATTCCTTTCAAGCGCCGATCTTATGGAGCGCAACCTGGACAGGAGGGTGGAGCTTATCTTCCCTGTCAATGACAAGGAGTCGAAGGAAAGGCTGAAGTCCATCCTGGAAATATATCTGAGGGATAACGTCAAAGCAAGGGAGCTTAGTAAAGACGGCCGCTATTCAAAGATAAACAAAAGGAATAAAAAGCCCATCCGCAGCCAGTTGTATTTTCACAAAGCCGGCCTTGACTGACCTTATTCCATATTTGACTTTAATGAATATTCGAAAAATTTTACGTATATTTAACCGCCTCCTAACACAAGTAACATTGCTGAGTAGTGCTTAATCCGGTATAAATAGATTAAACCCATTCAAACGGAGGTCACTATGAAAAAAACATATGTACTTGATACCAATGTCCTGATACAATCACCCTACGCACTTTATTCCTTTGAGGATAACAAGATTGTACTTCCGATAGCTGTCCTTGAAGAACTGGACAAGCTGAAAAACGACGATGGAGACCGAGGGGCAAACGCAAGGCAGGCAATCAGGCTTCTTGAGCAGCTCAGGCTGTCCGGCAGCCTTTATGAAGGAGTAGAGCTGAAATCCGGCGGCACCCTGAAAATAGAGACAAACTTCCAGGCCGTAAGTCTCCCCTTCGGATTGCATAATGAATCCAATGACAACCGCATCCTCAAGGTATGCAAGGGATTGATGGAAAAGGGCGAAACGGTCATACTTGTAACAAAGGACATTATAGTACGCCTGAAGGCACAGATATTGCAGATTCCTGCGGAGGATTTCACCTCTGAACAGGCTCCGAGACTTGAAGAGCAATACACCGGAAGAATGGATGTATATGCCCCGGATAAAGCCATGGGAAGCTTCAAGAAAAGCGGTATCTCCACAGACTGTATCTATGTAATGAACGGCGAGGACAAAGCCGGAGTCACTCCCGAACAGAATCAATTCTTTATTATCCATTCCGAAACCAATGAAAGTAAAACTCTTCTGGGCCGTTTTAACGGAGAAAAAATCGTTCCATTGAAAAGCCTGAAGGATGAACCCTTTGGTATAAAACCAAAAAACGTCGGCCAGCGCTTCCTGCAGGAAGCTTTGATGCAGGACGCCCTGACTGCCCCCCTGGTAATTGTAAAAGGAACCGCAGGAACGGCCAAAACCTTCTACTCACTTGCGGTCGGCCTTCAACATACCCTGGAGCCTGATTCCAAGAAATACAGGAAGATCCTTATCACCCGGCCAAATGTGCAATTTGACGAAGAAATCGGCTTCCTGCCCGGAAGCGAGCAGGAAAAGATCGCTCCTTTCCTGCGCCCCATTATCGACAACCTTGAAATACTGGTGGATCACAGCGATACCGAGCGCTACAGGAATGAAGAAAAGCTGAAGGACAAGATCAATGAGCTTTTCGACAGGGGAGTAATAACTGCAGAGGCTATGAATTTCATAAGAGGACGTTCCATAACGGACACCTATTTGATAATTGATGAGGCACAGAACCTGACCCCCAAGCAGGTCAAAGGTATCATC
>JAEXXN010000345.1 GCA_023405875.1 Bacillota bacterium
ACCGACGGCAGAGCCTACTATTGCTCCCTCGGATATCGGCGAATTGAACAGCCTGTGATACGGAAGGGCTTCGGTAAGGCCCCTGTAAACCGCAAAGGCTCCGCCCCAATCCCTGTTCTCTTCGCCATAGGCTATAAGGGTCGGATCTGTATAGAATTTGTCTATGATGGACTCAAATATTGCATCTCTATAATTAAATACCTTATTCTTTGAAACAGGCTTTCCATCCTGTATGCCTGCTCTTATTTTCCTGGCATTCTGCTGTACTCTCGGATTCTCCGCTTTCGGCATCAGCACTTCACATTCCCTGTCCTCCATTTTTTCAACCCTCTGGTTGGAGAACATCAGCCTGGATATCCCCTCTGTATCTGCCGCAAGGTTCATCCTTGGAGAAACAACATCATCCGTTGCCAGCCTGCATGCCTTTGTTATCAATTCCCTGGTGCTTTCAAGGATCTCTTCGTAAACCTCCTCTTTGCCCACACCCGCCTGCAGCAGCGCAGCCTTATAGCCTATGAGGGAATCCTGCTGCATCCAGGCTTCAACCTCTTCCTTGCTCCTGTAGCTGGAGGCGTCGGAGGGGGAGTGCCCTGTAAACCTGTAGGTCAAGGTATCAAGCAGTACAGGCCCCTTCTTTTCTTCAAGGAGCTTCTTCTTTCTCTTCATAGCGTCGATTACCGCCAGAGGATTATAGCCGTCTATCCGCTCTGCATGCAGCTGTTCGGGATTCACTCCCGCACCGATCCTTGCAAGCATGTCGTAGCCCATTGTCTCACCGCGGGTCTGTCCGCCCATTCCATACTGATTATTAAAGAAGTTCAGCATAAAAGGAAGGCCTCCACGGTATTCGCCTTCCCAGAGCTGCTTATACTGGTCCATTGCCGCAAGGGACAAGCCCTCCCAGACAGGTCCGCAGCCCATGGAAGCGTCGCCTATGTTCGCTATGACAATACCCTTCTTGCGGTTGATCCTCTTGTAAAGAGCCGCACCCACTGCGATATCCCCGGACCCGCCTACGATAGCATTATTGGGGTATATGCCGAAGGGTGTGAAGAAGGCGTGCATTGAACCTCCCAGCCCCTTGTGGAAGCCTGTTTCCCTTGCAAAAATCTCTGCCAGAGTACCGTATATCAGGAAATCTACTGCAAGCTCCTTTACATCGTTTTTGTCCTTCTGCTTTCCTTCCACCACCCTTAGAACTGCTCCGCCAAAGAAGCCTTCCATGATATCCAGCAGCTCCTTGCCGCTGAGCTTCTCAATTGCGGAAAGCCCTTTTGCGAGGATTTCTCCGTGGCTTCTGTGAGACCCGAATATATAGTCCTCTTTGTCCAGTATATATGCCTGGCCTACAACTGAAGCTTCCTGCCCCAGGGAAAGGTGGGCAGGCCCCGGATGGTTGTATTGTATGCCGTTATACTCGTTGGTAGTCTTTATTAAATTCAGCATTGTCTCAAACTCTCTGATTATAGCCATGTCCCTGTATATTCTCAGAAAATCCGCTGTAGAAAAATTTGCTTTTTCTTCCTCAATTGTTTTGCTGTACTGGTTCACCGGTATATCATTGAATTTTATCCAACCGCTTTTCCTTATTTCGCTCGGATCAACAAATTGTGACTTTGGCATGATATTTTCCTCCTTTATTTAAAATCTAAAATTGAAAAATTGTCTCCCTTATTATCTCCGATACCGTCGGATGAGGGAAAACCAGCTCCTTGATATCCTTTACCCTCATTTCGGTTTCAAGCATCAGCCCTGCTCCGTAAATCATCTCAGAGGCGTAGCTGCCGACCATATGCACACCTATTATCCTGTTGTGCCGCTTGTCCGCCAGTATCTTGCACAGGCCCTCTCCCTCAGCGTTCTCCGCTACATATCTTCCGCTGTAGATCATCGGCAGCTTTGCGACCTCATATTCTATACCCTTCTGCCTTGCCGACTCTTCCGTTTCTCCTACACCGGCCACTTCAGGGTTTGTATATATAACCGAAGGGATTGCATTATATCTCATTATATCCCTCTTCCCCAGGATATTGTTTATGCAGACCTCCGCCTCACGGTACGCTGTATGGGCCAGCATCGAAACCCCATTTACGTCTCCGGCGGCGTATACCTCCGGGACATTGGTCTTTCCCCGTTGGTCAGTCCTGATGCGTCCCCTTTCCACCTCGACACCGATCTTTTCCAGACCCAGACCTTCTGTCGCAGGCCTTCTGCCGATGCTCAAAAGCACCTTGTCCGCAGCAACGGAATAGGTCTGTCCTTCCGACTCGTATACAACCGCTCCATCCCCGACCTGTACCACCTTTGCTCCCAGCTTGAATTCGACGCCCTTCTTCTGGTAGCTGTCCAGCAGGTAACCGGATATTTCCCTGTCGGTATAGCCTGCTATATGGTCAAGCATCTCTATAACCGTTACCTTGCTGCCTGCCGAATTGAAGTAAGAGGCCATTTCCAGCCCTATTACTCCTCCGCCCACGATTACAAGCGCAGAGGGAACCTCTTTCAGGTCAAGGAGCTCCCGGTTTGTAACCACATAACCCTTTTCCAGTCCTTCCTTGAGACCGGGAATCGGAGGAACCACAGGCACCGAGCCTGTAGCAATAAGCAGGCGCTTTCCCGTATACATGTCGCTGCCTGCCCTGACCTCATAGCCGGCGCTGCTCCTGCCCGCTATTTCGGCAGCTCCTTCAACCACAGTGACCTTATTGTTTCTGAGCTTGCTCTTTACCCCCATTACAAGGGTATCTACAACCTTGTTCTTTCTTTCAACAACCGCTGCATGATTCAGAAGGGCATTAACCACAGTCACGCCATATTGCTCACTGTGAACGGCATTATCATATATTTTGGCTGAATACAGCAGGGCCTTTGAGGGTATACAGCCCTCGTTCAGGCATACACCGCCCACATACCGCTTTTCTATAAGAAGGACCTTCAGTCCCTCATGTCCGGCTCTTTCGGCGGCCAGATAGCCCGCCGGTCCGCCGCCTATAATTATCAAATCATAAATCATCCGTTTCACCTCGCCATCAATGCACTGAAATTTTCCAGGTTATATACAAGCTCCTGCAGGAATCTTGCAGCCGGCGCCCCGTCAACTGCCCTATGGTCAAAGGTAAGGGAAAGGGTCATTGCAGGATAGTATACATACTCGCCCTCCACTTCCCGTACTCTCTGAACTATGGCATTTACTCCAAGAATCCCTGTCTGGGGAGGATTCAGCACCGGTGTAAAGCTCTCTATTCCGAAGGAACCAAGGTTTGTCACTGTAAAGCTGCCGTTTTTGAGAAGGTCCGGGTTGATTGAACCGGACTGGCAATCCTTTGCCAGTGCCTTTACTTCACGGGATAGGCCATTTAGGGACTTCAGGTTTGCGTTCATTACAGTAGGCACCATCAAGCCCCTTTCCGTATCCACAGCCACTCCCAGGTTTACATTCCTGAAGTAAAGCATTGTATCATCAACAAGATTTGCGTTCATGGCCTTATGCTTAAGCAGTGTCCTTGAAACAGCAAAAAGCACCATATCATTTATTGTGATATTTTCAAGCTCCAATCTGTCCTTGCCCGCCTTGAGCTTCTTTCTTAATTCCATGATCTCCGTTGCATCAAAGGAGGAATTCAGCGTCAGCTGTGCTGTAGAAGCCAGGGAATTATGCATGGCCTTTGCAATGACCTTTCTTATATTGGGAAGCTTGACAGCGTCATACATGGGTCCTGAAGCACCGGCTGCCGGCTGTAAAATATCAGCGCCTGCATTCCTTGCTTCAAGATCTGAGGTCGTTATTCTGCCTCCCAGTCCTGTACCTTCAGCCAATGTTCCCGCTTCTCCCAGCATATGCTGTGCATGGGCGGAAGCTGTAAACGCATAGCCCGACTCCCTGAGGGCTATTATATCCTTCTCTATTACCCTGCCGTAAGGCCCTGAGGGATCGGCATACCGGTAGTCTATCCCATTCTTTTCCGCAAGGCTTCTGGCCCGCGGAGAGATTTTTATATCATTTCCGTTAAAATTACCGATGGGGGAAGCAGCCTGCTGCCCGGCATCAATTTGCAGGTTTTCAGCCGGTTGATTTTCCCGGATATCCGGCTGCACCTCAACCGGCCTTGCTGCGTCAGGTCTATATTGCTCAATGCTTTCGCCCTCCTCCCCTATTGCACACACATTTACAAGGCAGGGCACATCATCGCCCTCTTCAAAGAAATAACCGAGAAAAGTCCCGCTTACCTTTGCTTCCTCATCAAAGCTGGCTTTGTCCGTTTCATAGGAGAACAAGAGATCCCCGACCTCCACCTTGTCGCCTTTTTGCTTGTGCAGCTTTGCAAGGATGCAGCTTTCAACCGATTGTCCCTGTCTTGGCATAATTACTAAAGCAGCCATATTGACCTCCTTATAAAATATATTATTATCATAATATTGTTAATATTTATCATTAATTTGTTACTTTTGTTCATAGTATACTTAAATATTATCATCCCGCTGTAGGTATGTCAACATAGATAACTAATATTAAAGCATGCTTCTCACGGCCTGGGAAAAAGACCTCAGGTTTCTGAATACAATTATCTTCTTTATTTTCGAAAGTGTATTGAATTTCATATGTAATTAAGTTATTATTACTTTATAACTAAATCTATTTATGAACATAATAAAATGGTTAATTGGAGGTTGCAGAATGGCAAAATCATTCCCTGTATTATGCGGATCGATCGCAGGCAGTATCGGCGGCATGGGTGTAATAATGCACAATGCTGCATATAAAGCCCTGAACCTGGATTATTCATATGTTTCCTTCCAACCGGACAGCCTGGAGGATGCCGTGAAGGGTATGAGGACATTGGGAATCAGAGGATTGGGAGTAACCATGCCCTTTAAGCAGGATGTAATTGAATATCTTGATGAGCTTGATGAATCAGCAAGGGTCATAGGTGCTGTAAATACAATAGTAAACCAGGACGGAACACTGAGGGGCTATAATACCGATTGGACCGGAGCGGTCAAATGCCTGGAGGAAGTCACCGATATCAAAGGAAAAAAGGTTGCTGTCCTTGGAGCCGGCGGAGCCGGAAGGGCTGTGATCTATGCACTGAAAAAATATACCGAGGATATTGAGGTATATAACATTGACCAGGCCACAGGCAAAGAAGTAGCCGATTATTTCGGCGTCAGGTATGCAGGAGTTCCTGCGGATTTCAACAAAAGTACGGATTATGACATCCTGATCAACGCTACCTCAGTCGGCTTCAAAACCACAGATACAATACTCACGGCAGATCAGATGAGAGAGGGTAAAATAGTACTGGATGCGGTCTTCATCCCCATAGAAACTGCTTTTGTGAAAATCGCAAGGGAATCGGGCTGTAAGGCCATACCCGGATACAGGATGCTTATTCACCAGTCGTGCTACCAATTTGAGCTCTACACCGGCATGAAAGCTCCTTTTGAGGTTATGGAAAAAGCTCTGCTGGATAAAATCAATGCACGTTAATATTTAACATATAGGAGGAAATATGATTAAAGGTTTTGGACATATTGCGTTTACCGTTATGGATATGGACAGGTCCCTTGAGTTCTATTGCAGCGTCCTTGGCCTGGAAAAGGCCTTTGAAGTCCGTGATAAGGACGGCAACCCGTGGATAAACAACATCAAGGCCGGCGAAGGGCAATATATAGAGCTTATGTACGGAGGGGCCGAAGAATATAAATATGTTGAAGAAAAAGCAGGCTTCTCACATTTATGTCTTGATGTGGAGGATATCCACGCATTGGCTGACCGCCTGCGTGCCTTCGGCATTCCCCTGGATGTCGAGCCCAAGCAGGGCCGCGACCTGAACTTCCAGTGCTGGGCCAAGGACCCCGATGGGAACAGGATAGAATTCATGCAGTTCCATCTCGATTCTCCACAGAAGAAAGGCAGATGGTAAAACAAAAAGATGAGATTTACACAGCTCATTCCCCCGAGCTTGTGTGAATCTCACTTTTTTAACACCGGTTTTCAGCAAAGTGCGGCATTGGCGTAATAAACAGCCCCAACCGCCTGTGCGAATTGTGCAACGGTATACTCTTCATTTTGCTCCAGCTGCTTCATAAGAGGCGAATAGCTCATGGTTTCATCTGCCGCTTCAAAGCTCAAGCCGGGTTTTATTTTTGCGGCACCTTTTTTTATCAGTTCAAAGCAGGTTTTGTTTTTAACCAATCTTCCGAAGAGGATCCTGGATTTGACCTCAGGGGTCAGCAGCCTTTCGGTTTCACACCAGGTAACCGCCAAATATTCGCCGATATCCATCCACAGCCTTCTTGCAGCAGCTTCCTCATCCCTTACGGCTGCGCCGGCTTCCCTGTCGGGCAGTCCCATCAGAAACTCCAGAAAAGGCTTGCGCATATCCCTTTGCTCCAGTTCGATATAAATACCTTTTCCGGCTCCGGAGCCTTTATATTTGATAAAGCCCCTCTGCTCAATTTCCTTGATAAGGTCAGGCCGCTCTTCTGTGAAATACTTTATTGCCAGCCTGAAGGCTCCGCTCTGGCTGGCGTACTTTTGCAGCGTTCCCGCCAGATCGGTATTGAAGTTGTTTATGCTTCTTATATCATCCGGCTCGTACTCCTTCTGGACATAGCTCCCCAGGTCTATAATCCAGTTATATACCTCCAGGGGGAGCTCCGGTATTTTACCTTCTCCGTCGACCCACCCGGTGCCGAGCTCTGTGCCCAGGGTATGGGCAAAAACTCCCTTTTCCGGATCAAAGCCTTTCCCGGAGGCAGCCCATTCCACTGCTGCCGTAAAGGATGCCATAGGTCCGTCATTTATATTTTTTACTATCTGTGAATATTTCCCGAGTCTTTCATTCAATCCGAGAAATTTTGCGAATTCCGCTTCATAATCAACTCCGGGATTATTTCTGATGCCTCTGGTCTTATAGGTCTCTCCCCCTATGATCCTGTCCTTTACTACAACATCCGGAAAACACATGCCTATGGCATCAATTGGGATAAGCTTCCCTTCAAGCAGCTTTTCTCCCTTTAACGATACAGCCCTGACAAATCCCCCCGGAGCAGCCTTATCCATGGCCCTTTCCAGTTCAGACCCAAGCCCCGCAAGCTCACCGGCCTTCAAGGCTTCAGCCCCAAGCCTGTCATAGCTTGCTTTCACCGCAAGGAGCCTGACCATATCGGTTATAGGGTCCATTATTTCATCCGCAGTACGGTAAATAGCCGGAAACCAGTCATATTCCTTTATATATTGAAGCTTGCCGTCCACAGCCAGGACGGCCTTTATGTCGGTGCCTCCTATATCGATACCGCACAGAGCTTTGTCCTCCAAGCCTTTGTATACTCTATGGAAAATATCCTGCTCATGCTTTTGTACACCATATTCATTAAATGCCCCAGGCATTTCCTTCCTGTCCCTGATCCTGAAATGAAAGCCTTTTGCTGCGGTAGCCTGTCCACTCCCCATACCGCCTATCATACGGTCAATTACATTTATGCACTTCCCGAAGCCTTGCCGTTCACTGAGCGGCAGCCTGACTCCAAAGGTTTTGTCCAGGGCCTTCAGCATTGAGCACAGCTTGTCCCTTGTGGAATCCACATAAAAGGTTATATACTCCCCTCCCAGGGCCGAAAGTATATTATAAACCTCCGCGTTTAAATAGGACTGTACGAAGGCTGTTTCTTCTCCGGTACAACCGTCAACAGCAGGTATCCTTATTTTGAACACCTTATCTTCAGACCTTGAGATCAGCCTGTCAACAAGGACAATATCGTCGCTTTCCTCATCCTTCAGCTCCGAAAAAGCCTCACGGACATGGTTTATATATACCGGCATATCTGCTTTTGCTTTTTTCAAAAATTCCTTTACCATCAAAGCACATCCTTAGTTCAGATTTAACCTGCCAACTGCCGAAAACCTGAGTTATCCCCTTACTATGTTTATAATACCCTTACCTTCCAGGATAGCATTAAAGGCTTCCAGTTCATCTGTATTATACATCCCTGGGTTTTTATCAAAAATAAACTCTTTACCCATCAATTCATACTTGCTTTGAGCCAGGGGATTGTAATTTATCAGTTCTACCCTCACCCGGGGCGAAAG
>JAEXXN010000354.1 GCA_023405875.1 Bacillota bacterium
CCTCTGTACCCTGCAAACTGCAAAACAAATATTCCATCAACGAGCTTAAAGGCTTCTCCCTTTTTTCTTTTCTTGTAGCCAGATCAGTGGACATAAAAAACACCTCCGTTATCATTACTAATCTATCCATTTATTAGCAAAAATATACTGAGGTGTGATTTTTTTACGAATATAATGCCGGTATTGTCCGGCAAATATTCCCCATTAATTTACTTTAAACACTCTGGCTGTATTATCCAGCTCTTCTGCAAGCTTGGCAAGGAATATTGCCTTGTTTGTGATTTCCGTCATGGTTGCCGTCTGCTCTTCAACTGCAGCAACTACATTCTGGACACTTAATGTGTTTTTATTTGAAGCTTCGGCAACTATATCAATCGATGCCACGACCTCCTGGGTCCCTGCCGACATCTCCTGCGAAGCGGCACTGACCTCCTGCACCTGTGAAAGTATAGTTTCAAATCCTTTTGATATATCCTGGAAGGAGCGGGTTACTTCATTTACAACCTGTGACCCGGTTTTGACCTCTGTTGCTCCAAATTCAATCACATTTATAACATTTTCAATTTCTTCATTCATTTTTTCAATGGTTCTCGATATTTCAACCGCTGCACTATTTGATTGTTCTGCCAGATTTCTGACTTCTTCAGCAACCACTGAGAAGCCTCTGCCCTGTTCCCCCGCTCTGGCTGCTTCTATTGCCGCGTTTAATGCCAGAAGATTGGTCTGACTTGATATGCCTGTTATTATTTCAATGATATCGGCAACCTTCTTTGACATTTCCCCCAGGGCCTTTACTGAATTTACCGAATCGGCCGAGTTTTTACTGATGACCTCCATTTGATCCACTACAGTTTTTATTGTTTCCTGGCCCCTTTCGGATAACCTGTTTATTGATTGGGTATTGCCGTTAACATTTTGCATATTGGCACTGGTCTGCTCTATTCCTGCCGACATCTCGTTTATCGTGCCGGATATATTGTTGATACTGTCTTTCTGGTCTTCTATGTTTGATGAAACATTCTGGATCGTTGCCGTCACTTCTTCCGATGCAGAGGTGGCGGTCTCGCTGGCTGCCATTAATTCCTGTGCTGATGCCGCTACTTCTTCAGAGCTTGATACAACCTTTGTCACAACATCCCTCAGATTATTGAGCATTTTATTGAAGGAGCTTGCCAGATTGCCTACCTCATCCCTGTTCCTTATATGTATTTCTTCAACTGTTAAATCTCCCTGTGCAATTATGTCAACGATTTTCGATAGTTTTATAATCGGCTTTGATATTATACTTGAAATAAAAAATGACAATAGTATGGAAATGATCGGAGTAATCAAGACCAGAAGCATAATATTCCTTATCAAGCTCTGACTTTTTAGAGTCTGCGCCTCGCTTCCATCGTCAAGCAGCTTCTGTGCCAAAGATGCTATCAGATCTGAGCTCGAGATCAAATCCTCTATTACCTTTACTCCCTCATTAGATACAATTGCCATAATTTCTTCCTGTTGATTATCTTCAATCAGGACTTTAACTTTTTCTACCAGCTTATTATATTCTTCATCTGCCTTTGAAAGGTTCGAAAGGGCAGCCTTTCCTTCTGCCGTTATGAGAAGCTTTTCTATTTCAGTATATTTTGCCAGGAATTCTTTATTGCATTCATCCATTCTCTCAAGCTTCTTTGCATCTTTATTGATTATATATCCTCTGAAGGAGGCAACCTTCTCCAATTCTACCGCTTTCATATCCTTTGCTAAAATTGCCGTTCTGGCTCTTTTGGCAATTAATTCAGAATAGTTGCTGTTGATATTTCTGACCATAAATAATGTATATAGGGCGGAGACCGAAAATAATAATACCACGGCCAGAAAGCCTGCCGTTATCTTTTTACCAATTGTTAGTTTCATTTTCTTTTCCCTCTCTTTCAGTTACCTCTCTGAATTAACTCCCTGTACCGGTTGATTCCGGTTGCCGGAACTGCAAGACAAGCCTGCATCAACCGGCACAACAGGTTAATCCAATATAAAATAGTATTTTCATTTTTCATGCAACCAGGCTATCCACTCCTTCCCCGGCACCCGCCGGCAGACTATATAGAATACGCCCGAGAGCAGCTTATTTGATATACCTGATATTTGCGCATTCTATGAATTAAGAAATATATAGGACTTTGAATTTTTATTTGGCAGAAGTTCAATAGGGATTTTTCATTTTTATCATGTTATTAATGTAACAAATTACATAAAATGTTACATTATAGTTTTTGTTCATATCAATTAACAGTAAGGATTATAAAATTGTATAGAAATAATTTATAAATTATTGATTGAACTTTAATGTAACATTATATATCATATTTTTATAATACATTACATTGCAAAGGGGAATGGCCAATGACAGTTGAACCAATAAGATGCAAAGTTAAAATAAAACAAATGTACCAGTATTTACATGGCAAAGACCCAAAATACGGTTTGCTTTTCAAGTTTGGATTGAATACAGGCTTAAGAATCAGCGATATTCTTCCAATAAAGGTAAAGGACATCCTTGTCAGCAGTGGAGAATTTCGTGATTATCTGGTCTTGAATGAAAAGAAAACAAAAAAGGAAAAAAAGATCAAACTAAATGACGCGTTGCGGAAAATAATCCTACCGTATGTAAAGCAAAATAATCTTTTATTTGAAGATTATCTCTTTCCCAGCAAAAAAGGCACTCATATCGGCAGGATTCAAGCCTATCGTGTATTAAAAGACGCTGCAAAGCTTGTTAGAATTGAAAACTTCGGCACTCACAGCCTGCGAAAAACCTGGGGCTATTGGACTTATAAAATATCAAAATATAATATCGGGTTGATAATGGATACCTTTAACCACAGCTCACAAAGTATAACACTCCGATATATCGGTGTTAATCAGGATCAAAAAGATGAGCTGTACTCTCTTGTTCAGTTATAGTAGGAAATAATTTAATAACTTGAATAATTTTTACAATAGTAGTATATTTATGTATAGAAACGTCTTATTTTGTCGAATTATTTTAAACAACATTTTATGTAATTTGTTGCATTGTAAATATATGTATCCCTTACCATCTGTGCTAAGTGCGCAGATGGTTTTTTACTCACTTTCATTATTGTTTCCTTTTCCCGTAAAAATAAAAATCATGGTATCGGGAAACTTTTCTTTCCCTATTACCATGATTCTACTTTAAATATTTATTCACTTTACCTATAACGCATGCGTCGTTATATTTCCCGCCTGCCCTCCATGGCCTTCATGAGTGTCACTTCATCTGCATATTCCAGGTCTCCTCCCACCGGTACTCCGTGGGCAATTCTGGTAACCATGATGCCTGCGGGTTTTAGCAAGCGTGAGATATACATTGCCGTAGCCTCACCCTCTATGTTAGGATTGGTGGCAATTATTACCTCCTTTATATCTGTGTCCGCCACTCTTGTGAGCAGCTCCTTTATCCTGATCTCCTCCGGCCCCACCCCTTCCATGGGTGATATGGCCCCGTTCAGGACATGGTACAAGCCCTTGAATTCCCTCGTCTTCTCCATTGCCACCACATCCTTGGGATCCTCCACTACGCAGATAGTACTGCTGTCCCTCTTTGCATTTGCACAGATGCTGCAGACCTCAGAGTCTGTTATGTTGCAGCATATCCTGCATTGCTTGATATTTCTTTTTGCATTTGTAATGGAGCCTGCCAGCTGTTCTACATCGGATGCAGGCATTTTAAGTATATAAAAGGCAAGCCTTTGGGCTGTTTTATTCCCTACTCCGGGCAGTTTTGCCAGCTCATCAATAAGTTTCGCTATCGGAGCTGCATAAAAGCTCATTAAAACAACCCTCCAGGCAGATTCATTCCGCCGGTTATCTTGCTCATTTCCCTGCTGAGCATTTCATCCGCCTGTCTTATAGCTTCGTTTACAGCAGCAGTGATAAGGTCCTGAAGCATTTCCACATCCTCCGGATCGATTACTTCAGGCTTTATAGCTATTGATACTATTTCCTTCTTTCCGGTTGCCACTACAGTAACAGCCCCGCCTCCTGCACTGGCCTCAACAGTCCTCTGCTCGATTTCCTCCTGAAGCTTTGCCATTTCCTTCTGCATCTTCTGTACCTGCTTCATCATGTTATTCATATTTCCTCCCATGCCTGGGAATCCACCTTTTGCCATTTATAATTCCTCCTCTATTTTTTACACGATAAAATATATCTGTAAGCAACGGAACGGTTTAGAACCGTTCCCTACGATTCATTATACTATTCTTCGTCCACTACTTCAACATTGTCAATGCCTACAAGCGCAATAGCCGCTTTTACTATATCCTCGCTATCTTCATTTTCTTCAGTCTCCGCCTCACCTGCCAATACACACTTTATCCTGACCGGAAGCCCGAAGTACTGTGAGGCGGCAGTCTCCACATCAGTCTTGTTTGCCTGCGCCTCAAGGGCTTCCTTGGAAAATATATCTTCCTTTTCATAGGACAGAACTAACATGCCTGATTCTCCCAAGGACGGCTTTGCCATTGACAGGTATGTCCTGAGCTTGATTTTCCCGCGGCTCTTTATTTCCTGCATAAAGCCCGGCCACTTCTGTATTATGTCCTTATTTTCAGGCTTCACCGCTGTATCGGCCTTGACCGGGGCGGCCTTTTCCTTCTTCTGTTGTTCCGGTGCGGAGGCTTTTACACTATATGGCTGCTGATTTTCCCCCGACATCGGTGTGAAGCTTCCTTTGGAGATCGCAGCCTCCAGGCTGGCTATCCTTGCAAGCATCCCGTCCGCGCTGCTGTCGATACCTGCCCTGCACATTTTCACAAGAGCTACCTCCAGGAGTATCCTGGGATTTGATGACCACCGGGCTTCCCCCTCAAGCTCGGACAATATGTTGATACATCTTATTATGTTATCCTTGCCGTATTCTGCTGACTGCGCCTTAAGCTGACGTATGCCTTCCATGGACATATCGATCACTTCTTCACATTTTGATACTACCTTGGTCATCATAAGATTCCGGTAATGTATCATCAGGTCCTTTATAAACTGGCTTATGTCCTTTCCTCCGGCAGCTATTTCATCCACTGTTCTTATGGCCCCGCCTGCATCCTCCTTCAGAACTGCATCAGATATTCTGAACAGATACTCGTCGTTTACAATGCCCAGTACCTCAAGTACGCTGTCATGGGTTATCTTCCTGTCGCCATAGACCGAGCACTGGTCCAGGATACTCAATGCATCCCTCATAGCTCCATCGCTGTTTCTTGCTATCAGCTTCACAGCAGCTTCGTCAGCGTCAAACCCCTCCTGCCTGCACACTGTTTCAAGCAATTCGGCAATTACGTCTATGCTTATCCTTTTAAAATCAAACCGCTGGCATCTTGACAGTATGGTTGCAGGCAGCTTGTGAGGCTCTGTAGTAGCCAGAATAAACAGTACATACTCCGGAGGCTCCTCCAGGGTCTTGAGAAGAGCGTTGAAGGCTTCATTGGTTAGCATGTGGACTTCATCTATTATATATACCTTGTACTTACCCAAGGTTGGTGTAAATTTGATAGCTTCCCTTAAATTTCTTATGTCATCTATTCCTCTGTTTGAAGCTGCATCTATTTCATAAACATCTATGGAGTTTCCTTCATTTATGCTTATGCAGCTTTCGCATTCATTACACGGATTGAAATCCTTCGGCGCCTTGCAGTTTACCGCCTTGGCCAGAAGCTTGGCAGTGCTTGTCTTGCCTGTTCCCCTTGTACCGCAGAAAAGATAAGCATGGGAGAGCCTGTTGCTCTCAAGCTCATTTTTCAGGGTTACCGTTATCTGATCCTGTCCGCATACGTCCTCGAAGGTCTGCGGCCTCCACTTTCTATATAAAGCTGTATACATGGTTACCTCCATAAGGTTAATATGAATCCGTTTCTTTCATCATTATTGCCATAATAAAATATTAGCATAACTATATATTTTAGGATAGACATTTGAGGCTACATATTCCGGATATCCTGAAATATATTCCTTAATCCATAGGATACGCAAGGCATTATCAGATAAATAAATCAGTAGTTTTCCGGCGTATTCTATATAGACCTCATAGTAAATTGAGCGTTTGAGCCGCAAGAAAAAATGCTCATCTCTGAGCATTAAAAGAATTCTATTTCCTCATCATCAAATATTTTCTGGAAGATCTCCCTTTTCATCAGAAATGCAGTTTCAAAAGCCTGTACCACTGAAGGATCAAACTGTGTTCCCCTATTGGACACTATTTCATTTATTCCCTCACGGATGCTCCTTGACTTCCTGTAGGGCCTGTTTGAGGTAATGGCATCAAAGGCGTCGGATACACTTATAATAGCTGCCATTATTGATATCTCCTCACCTTTTATCATATCCGGATACCCCATGCCGTCATATCTTTCATGGTGGTGCTTGATTGCCTTCAGTATATTTTCAGCAAGGCCTATCTTAGACACTATCTTGTATGCAATATCAGGATGCTGCTTGATTGCATTGTATTCCTCCTCTGTGAGAGGTCCGGCCTTGGTAAGTATCGAATCATTTATCCCGATTTTCCCGATGTCGTGAAGCACACCTGCAACCCATATATCTTCAATAAAATTCTTTGGAAAATTCATTTCCTTCGCAATAAAGGCAGAATATTTGGCAACTCTTATGGAATGGCTTTCTGTATATTCATCCTTTGCTTCAACCACAGATACAAGGCTCTGAACTGTTTTCAGGTATGAATGCTTCAGAGTTTCATAGGCCCTGGCATTATCTATGGCTATGGCTATGTTGTTTGAGAGGGAGCTGATGATCTCAACAAGCTCCTTCTTAGGGATCTCCTCCAGGGTTGTGCAAAGCACGCCGATTACCTTGGCCTTCACCGTTATCGGAGTGAACACAACACATTTGGCTCCATTCTCCCTATATAAAGCCCTGTAATATTCATAGGGGATGTTGCCCTCCTGGAATTCAAACACAACAACATCCTTTTTCTTAAATACCTGACCCGATATATCCTGCCTTATATCAATACTGCTTCTGTCATACTTTTCAGTCCTTATTCCCTTTAACGCTTTCAGCTCCAGTATGTAAGGATCCTTTTCACTTATCAGCCTTATGGCACATACCAGGGCCTGGGATATCTCAACCACGTGATTGATGACTATCGTCAGCATGTTATTCAGATCCATGGTAGAAGCCAGAGTATTACTTATTTTGTTTAAGGTCTGAAGCTCCCCGTATTTTCTTTTCAGCTCGAGCTCCATTGTCCGTTTTTGTGTTACATCCCTTACTATGGCTTGTATTCCAACTACCTTGTCATCCTCAAGAATCCTCTTGGTGCTGCCCTCAACCTGTATCGTGCTTCCGTCCTTTTTACGGAAATAGCCTTCAAACTCCCTGTAATCATTGTTGGACTCGGACAACACATCAAAGCCGGGATATTCATGCTTTACTATAGTCAATATTGAATTCCCTATCAGCTCTGCTTCAGTATAGCCCAGTATCTTCTCTATGCTATTGTTTATGTACGCGATATTCTCTTCCGGATTAACCACCAGCACCATATCCGAAATATTGTTCATCAGGGTCCTGTATTTTTCTTCAGATTCATTCAGCTGTTCCATGGTAGCTTCCAGCTGCTCATAGGATGCCTCCAGCTGTATATTGGCGCTGTGCAGCTCCCCGTTGTTGGAAAACAGCTCGTCAGTCCTTTTACGGAGGTCGGTATATGTGTTCTTTAAATTTTCCGCCATTTCATTAAAGGCATCGGCCACTTCCCTGATTTCATCCTTCCGGTTCATTCTGATCCTTCTGTCCAGATCCCCGGCTGCAATGGATTTT
>JAEXXN010000536.1 GCA_023405875.1 Bacillota bacterium
GTCGAGTATTCAGGAAAAAATTCTTTAGCTTCATCATCTCCCAATACGTCTCTCAGACTGCAGAAAATCTGATAAAACTTGAAAATTGCCACGGTTATAACCCCCTCACCATATTTTGCTTACTTTACATTTTTGAATTAAACCAGTTCCAAATCTCCTTCACCCAGATTGTCTCTATGCTTCACACATTCAGTGTTTTAATCTTTCTCAGCCGCTGATTTCTTGCTTAGCTTTCAGCTTTCCATAGAATCCATCCTTGTCAGTCCATTGAATGAGGTCTATTTCAAATCCGTCAGGGTCTTTAATATAAATCTGCCTTGAAAACTGTTTGACAATAACCTGGTAGTCTTCAGCTATGAAGCCCTTTGCCTTCAAGTTCTCCAGTAAAGCATCGGCATTATCTATGCTATAACCTATATGCCTGAAATTACTGCAATAATCACAAGCAAAAGCATCCTTTTCTGAAATGAAAAGCTCATGGCCATACCCGCCCAATATTGCATAAGCTTTTCCACTTTCCTTATAGCCCTTATCCAGAAGCCGGTACCCCAGGACTTCAATATAAAAGCTGATGAACCTGTCAACATCAGAAACATATCTGTTCAGATGGTCTATACATGCTTGAATCGCCATATGCTCATCTCCTCTTACCTCTCTCCCAGATACATTTCTACCGTAGCTTTTGCCAAGGCCTCTGATGAATCATATATGTTCAGTCCGTACTCAATGTTATTTTTCATCCCACTCAAGTCAGTACATGCAATTATTATACTGTCTATGCCATGGCCTTTTACTTCGATGATAAGCTCCTCCCAAAGGGAGGCTATTTCTTTATTGTCTTTTTTTAGTTTTATTGCGTTTATGACAGCATTTACTTTGGGCTGCCAATGCTCATAAAAATGGAAGTCATGGTCTGCGGCCATAATTCCCTTCTGGTATAATCCCGACTTGACGGTCATTTCAGTAGCAAGTATTGTAACCCGTTGTTTATTTGCCGGCAAGCAGCTTATTGTTTCCTCCACAATATTAAGTAATGGAATATGTATTGATTCCTTCAGCTCATCAAAGTACATATGTGCTGAATTACACGGCATGGCAATAAAGTCTGCACCTGTTGACTCCAGTTTTATCAGGCCGGCTGTTATCGTATCCTTCATCAGGGTATGGTCGATTTTCCTGTCAATATAAAATGGAGTCGGAAGTGAATATATCATAATATGTGGATAATCAATATCATATTTTGCACCATATTGTATCTGGCATTGGTCAAGGACCAGTTCCAGGAAAGGTGTGGTAGACCGCGGCCCCATGCCTGCCAGTATTCCTATACTTCCTTTCATCATTTTGACCTCCATTCCCAGTCTATATGTTTCCCGAAAACATTTTTATTGTATCTTTTTTATCTCCTTATGGGCGTTTATTACCGCATACTTGATAATAAAGTATAGTATAGTAAACCCTATAGCATAAAAAGCGAGTCCCATCAACATCCCTGTCATTGTTAAAAAAATACTTTTACTCATAAAATTACCTCTCTTAAGCTATTATACACCCTTTCGCCGCATCAAAGGGCATCATATTTCAAGCATTATAAATTCATCCAGCTTGAACTGCTGGTCCGGTTTTACATCTATTATTATTTTCATAGTCTTTGTATTCTCAGTCAGGTCCACCTCAATGCCGTTATAACAGCTCCATTTGCTCTCCAGCTTTTCATTATATTTTTTGGATGCACCATCCACCTGTACTGTTATATCAAAAACCGATATTCCGGAAACTTTCCTTGCATAGAAGCAAAATTCTACGCTTGATCCCTTGCTTTTTTTGTATCTCAGAAAATCGTCAAACAGTATGGTAAGCTTCTGGTTTTTACCGGTATGGTTGCTTATTACAAGTGCGCTCTCGCTGTCGATATAGTCTTCATTGATAAGCTTTGTGGAGAGCTCACCCTTTGACCACAGCACAGCATAATCATCCCGGCAGCCTTTTTCGGTAATATCAAAGCCCTCATTAAAAACCTGCTCATAAAGCGCTTCATAATAATGCTTGGGAGCAGGTCGGTTTCTATTATTTACAGCCCATCCGGCGGTAAGGCCGGCAGTTGAAAGTATCAATATTGCTGCAATGATATACGGCATTTTTTTGTTTCTCAAGCCTAATACCCCCTCTGAATTAATATTTCTGTGAGACTTGTTATACTTGGAGCATTTCAAATCTCACTTTTCAAGTCATATAAATTTTTATGTTAAAAATCCTTTCATTTTACTTCCCCCATACCGGATCAGTAAATTACCCTCAAGGCTACCGCTTCAGAATATCATCATTCGAAGCTCCCTCGATAACCTGTCCCACTGTCCTGAACTGTCCAAGCCAGAACATCAGCGCATCATCACGGATATAATCCTCGTCTATATGTACCTTCTTTATTTCCCCGACAAACCATCTATGGCTGCCTTCATAGCCTATCTGATGTACTACCCGGCATTCAATATTGACCGGACATTCCTCAATAATATAACTATTGACTTCATTTCCTTTCCTGGGGGTAAATCCGGATTTCTGAAACTTGTTTACATCCCGCCCGGAAAATGTTCCACAGATATGAATTTTATCAAGCTGCTCCTTTTTCGGGATATTTATACAAAATTCTTTTTTCTCCAATAGTATTTCATAGGTATACTTTTCCGGCTTGATTCCCACCATAACCGACGGAGGCTTAAAGGAGTAAAAATGAAATGCGCTGGCAGCCATTATAACAAGATTTCAATGAGGGTTTTTGCAGACTTGCAAAAACCTACCCGAGCGTTTCAACGAGGCGGGAGATATGCTCACCCCCTGTTGGACAACGTAAGCGGTACCCACCACCTATAAAAGGTGGGGGACATCTTTAGCCTCGTTATATTCATGCCCACTGTGACAAGCACTACCGGGAAAGAAGGCAATGCCATTATTCCGTCAGATAAATTGTTATGTACGTGTTTCATAAAATATCACCCCATTTTGCCCAGCTTTTTCCTTTTGCTTCTTATATTATACGACAAGTATCTTTCTGTTTAAATATTCCAATATATAAAAACCCATACCGTTTATATGACAAATTTTGTTGTTCTTCCAATATTCAAAACCTCAAGGCCTATATAAGCCTTGAGGTTTTTCAAATACTTTCCTGCCATATTCAAAGGGAAAATACCCTTTTCAAGCTGCCGGTCTCAATATTTCTTCCAATAACAGTGGCATTTTCAAGAATCAGTTCCCGTGCTTCCTCACGGCTCAAACCGGTATTAAGCTCCATCCACTCCCGGGGTGCCCAGTTCAACACCCTGTCATATACATTTGCCGGCCATCCGTAGGGCTGTCCATACTTATCCGTCTTCCTCCTGCTTCCTGCAACAGTTATATAAAACAGCTGCTGCAGCTCACTGATGGCTTTGTCCGCTCTGCTGCCGCCTTTTTTCAGAGTGACCCCCAGCTCCTGCCTTATTTCGCTGGTATTAAGCAGTGTCTTCTCTTCAAAAAGCTGCCACAGCTGCCAGACTGTCTGGCTCACCTGTCCTTCTTCCCGACGTTCCTCCATATGCTCCTCAGGATGATAAGCCTTATAAAATATGGAATACATACGTGGGGCTATAAAGCCCTTATTTCCGCCCAGAATACAGCCGAAGGCCAGCCGCTTTTCCTCCGCAGCCCTATCCTTCCAGCGCCACGGATCAATGTCCGGATCGCCGGTATGCCAGTTTTCCTCAGGAGTTTCCTCCGATAGGGATGGTAACCCGGGTAATATATCGGACAATGACATGAAGCCAAGCTCGTCGACTCTCTTTATAAAATCCTCATAGCTTTTCAGTATTATCATTTGTGCCCTCCGATTATCAGGCCTGCTTCAGGTCCATTTCCTTGTACTCAGAATCTATCCAAAAGACCATTTTCTCAGTTGAAAATTTTAAAATACAGTAGTTGGGATCATCAACTCCGCCGGGAAAATGCTCAATGAACCAGTCCTCCCACAACCCCTTTTTAATATCCGGCTCAGTCAGTATTTCTGTAGTCCCCATCAGGGTAACATTGTTGCTTCCGTCGCAAAAGCACAAGCCCGCTTTTTTATTTCCCTCCAGGCATCGTGCCTTACCTGTTCTCAAGCCTGTTGCAAACCAGGCATGGCTTATCCCTTCCGTTTTCAGGCAGGATATTGTCGATGCCCTGGGGAAGCCCTCTTCATCAATCAAGGCCATTACCGGAGTTCTTGCGGCCTTCATAATGGCTCCGGCTTTTAAAATCAGTTCATTCTCCATGGTAATTCACACTCCTTCTCGGATCGCATATTGCTTCAGTCCTATGCAATCACTCTTTTGCCTTATGCTACCATACTGAACAAGACAGCTATATGTCATGTTCATAATTACTGATAATATTTTTTGCCTTTTTCTTTATTTCATCGGCAATATCCACAGGCTCTATCACCCTTGCCCGGTCGCCGAACCCCAGTATCCAGGCTATCATATAGTCCCTGTTTGTAAAGCCTACAGAAAATCTCAAGCTCCCATCCTCCAGAGCAATATAGCAGCCAGGTCCGTATTCTTCAACCAAGCGGTATTCCAAGGACTTGTCAAACAGAACGGTTATTTTTTTCTCATCTGTAAAGTAATCATCGAATTGAAGCTCTTCAGCCGGTATTTCCCTTGGTATGAATTTATCCTCAAGTACCCTGTGCCCCCATAACCGATTGAGCTTGAAAAGACGAAAGTCGCTGCTGTCCCTGCAGTAACCGAACACATACCAGCTTGTCCATCTGAAGGTTATAAAATATGGCTCGATTGTGCGTTTTGAAAGCCCCTTTTCAGAATAGTAATCAAAGCTCACAAGCTTATTGTCTGATATCGCCCTCTTTAACAGGCTGATCTTTTCTGAAAGGCTCGGTTTGTAATGAGAGGACAGGTCAATCAGAAGATTGTCCCGCATGGAAACAAATGCCTGGTTTTTAGGCGCCAGCTTTGAGATAAGCATTTCGATCCTTGCAGTGTCCGATACACTGCCAAGGCTTTTCAGACCGGTAATGATGCTTTGAAGCTCTTCAACCGACAGCACGCTTTTATCCAGCTTGTAGCCATCGGCAATGGATATCCCCCCATCGCCCCCCTGGTAGGTTATAATGGGTATCCCTGCCTTACATATATCATCAATATCCCTGTGTATCGTCCTGCGGGAAACCTCAAATTTCTCCGCAAGCTCAGGGGCAGTTATCTTATTGCACTGCAGCAGTATCGTTATTATCCCCAGTAAACGGTCTATTTTCATATTTCACCCTTCTTTATCCGCATGTGACAGTATACCCGAGCCCTAGAATATCTCATAGCAATGAGGGCAGCAGTAGGTATCGCATATATCCTTAGTGCTGTCAAACCTCATGGGCAGCCTTTTGTTACAATGTGGGCACTTCCAGTATACATGGGATATAGCAAAAAATACAATTAAAAAACCTACTCCAATTATGACCATAAGCCCTGTTTTGAGAAATACACCAAAAAGGCTGATAAGTATTGATAAAAATAGACACCATATAGAAAACTTCCGAAGTGCCAGTATGTTTTTTGTATCAGCCAGCATAATTACTCCCCCTAATATTCCTTGAATTAAAGCCTTGCTCCGTAATATGCCGGTAACCAAAGCCCTTATACAATATTTATTCCGGACTATTCCGTTTCAGAATAACGCAGGGCGTTTCCTGAAGTATTTACTATCGACATTTGTCCGCTACATATTTCATTATAAGACATGTCTTTTTCTATTCATACCTTCCAATATATAAAAATAGCTACCGTTTATATAAGAAAAAAAACTGGATGAGCTTTTTAAAGCCTCTGAGGTCTTTTTGTATTTTGCCATACCAATACATACCGCCAGAAAAGCTTGCGTTCGATTCTGGCTGACGGTATATGTTTTTGGGCCAAAGCTCTTATCTCATCCATCGTCATATAGGTATCATGCTCTCCGTGACTTTCCCATACAGCTTTTGAATGGGCATCATCCTTCCAAAGCCTGCCGTTTTTTATTAAATTCATTGCAATATTCGGTATGGAAGCACTGCCCCATATAATATAATCAGTTAATGCTTTCGCTTTGACAAGGTCCAATATAATCAGCTTACCGCCCTCTTTGAGCTTATCCTTGGCAAAGCGCAAAAGCCACTCATAGGGCAGATGGTGTGCTGTTGCTGTCGTAATGACAATATCAAGGCTGTTGTTTTCAAATTCCATATCCAGGATATTCCCGCATATATATTCAATATTATCATTCGGGTGCAGAAGCTTAGCCTTTTCTATCATTTTATCTGCAAGGTCAACCGCGATCACCCTGTCAGACCTTTGGGACAGCATAAATGAAAGCTCACCTTTTCCACACCCGATATCAAGACAGGTTTCTACCCTATCCGGTACAAATTTCATAAGGTACCCGAAATAGCAGTTATTGTGGTTCCATTTCGGCTCTTCCAGCTGTGAAATTTCATTGAAATCGCTTTTAACAACATCATAATCTTCCATACTTATACCCCATTCCAAGTATAGTTTGCCGGATGATACAACAACATAGCCTATATGGCCACCCTTAAAAATTATCCGTTCAACCTGTGCATACTACGCCTTTCTTCTATCCTTCAAGCTCTATCCAGTATCTTTGAAATTCTTCTCCCGCTTCTATGTCTTCAGAATGTAATACTCCTCCATTATTCAATATGGTTTTTGCAGACCCGGTATTTTTCTTGGCACATGTGATCAAAACCCGTTCAATATCTAGGTCTCTGCATTTTTCCAAGCCTAAATGCAGCATTTTTGAGGCATAGCCTTTCCTACGGAACTGTGGATTAATATAGTATGCAATATGTCCTCCTCTGAAGAGCAGATGCTCTGTCAGCCTGTGCCGGATGTTTATAGCTCCAAGTATCAGGTCAGCCTCTCCAGTCATTAACCAATATGTGCTGGCAGCAACCCAGCCCTTGGGCAAGCCTATCCCTTTTCCCGCATTGACTATGCCGTTTATATCATCAAAAAAACTGGAAGCATCTGATAACGGCAGGTAGTGGTCCATCCCACACTTTTTTATATCCTCCGCACATTCATTGATAAAGCTTACGTATTCCTTCCGATACCCGGTATCCGGCGCTACAAGCCTTACTTCTCCCATAAAAAAACCTCTTTCCTCCACTATAATACTTCCATAATATCAACGGTATCAATTCGACAAAGCTTTTTTCATTGTCGCGGGTCCTCCGGATTCAGGATGCTGCAATCCAAAACAGCTATACTACCATAATGTTGATTTTGTTATGCAATCCAATATTTTTTCTATGGTATACAGTTTTTCCACAGTCATATCCTTATCTGACTTGAATTCCTCCAGCTCATCAATCAAAGCTTGCTTTTGCCCATATTCCCCATAAGATAGATTATAATTCAGCAGGCTTGATATTTTATCTATATGCTCCCTGGGATATGTACTGAGGACCTTAATAAATATACGTCTGTCATG